>NZ_LDVA01000286.1:0-4276 GCF_050768715.1 Burkholderia sp. ZZQ-2
TGGAGTTGCCCCTGTAACTCAGGACACGCGGACACCGTTAGGTTGATGACACCGCATTACGCCTGAACTCGCGAGGCGAGCGGTATTTCAAGGCTTTGTGCGGGTGGCGCTCATTGTAGTGTTCAAACGCGATAGCCAGACGCGAGAGCGCTGTTGGTGCGTCAGACTTGTCCATATAGGCGACGTAATTGTCCTTCATGGTCTTCACGAACGATTCCGCCATGCCATTGCTCTGCGGCGAACGGACCGGTGTGGTCAGCGGCTCAAGACCCAGTTCGCGAGCGAAGCTGCGCGTGCGGTGGTCGATGTAGGCCGAGCCGTTGTCCGTCAGCCATTCAATGGGCTGCGCGGCCTGCGTGGTGCCGAAGCGCTGTTCGACGGCGGCCAGCATCACGTCGCGCACCACATCACCGCTATGCCCGCCGGTCGTTGCTGCCCAGCTAATCGCCTCGCGGTCGCAGCAGTCCAGCGCAAACGTCACGCGCAGCGGCGTACCATCGTCGCACCGAAACTCGAAGCCATCGGAGCACCAGCGGGTGTTGCTGCGGTCCACCGCAACGCGACCGTCATGTCGCCGCTTATCTCGCCGCACGCCAGGGCGGCGCAGCAGCAACTGATGCTCCCGCATGACCCGATACACGCGCTTGACGTTGATGCACGGCGCACCGCTCTGCTCCCGACTGCGGCGCAGCAGCGCCCAGACACGGCGGTAGCCGTAGGTGGGAAGGTGCGCCACATGGGCCTGAATCTCCTCGACCAGCCCGGCATCGTTGGTCACGCGGGCACGGCGACCATCGCGCCAGTCGGACGAGCGAGCTCGCTTCACCGCCACGGCAGAGCGCGCCACGCCGAGAACTTCGCAGACCGTCTTCATCGGTCGTCCCCCGGCAGCAAGGGCGAGCGCGCAATCAGGTTTTTTGAACGGCCCCATTCCACGGCTTCTTTCAGGATTTCGACCTCCAGCGTCTTCTTCCCAAGTAGCCGTTGCAGTTCCTTGATTTCCTTGATGGCGGCGGCCAGCTCAGATGCCGGCACAACGGTTTCGCCTGCCTTCACCGCCGCCAGACTGCCTTCCTGGTATTGCTTGCGCCAGCCGAACACTTGGTTGGCGTTGACGCCGTGCCGACGTGCAACGGCCGACACCGACGCTCCCGGCTCCAATGTTTCCTGCACGATGGCGATTTTTTCTTGCGCCGTGCGCCGACGACGGCGCTCCGGCTCGGTCAGAATTTCGATGCTTTCCACGTAATGACTAGGCTTACTGATAGGCACAAGACTATCCCTTATTTTAAGAGAGTCCTCGTGTCCTCAGATACGTGGGGTCGCTCCAAGCAACGCGAAACCGGTATCTTGCGACGACTCTCGGAATGCTACGCCACCGTAAGAAGTGGATCGATCGAGCGCCGATACTGAAGTGCTCCAGAAAATCCAACATGCGGATTCGCTGGATCGCGAAAGAGGAAGCGTAGCGGCTACTTCGCGGAATCAGGCGAACGTGGAGAATTTTCGATTCCATGATGAGTTGCTGAAGGAGCTTGGTGGATGGTCGAGATACGACATGGTTCTTCGGTATGCGCATCTAGCGGCAGACCATCCGGCACAACATGCCGAATCGGTCACAGTTTGGTCCCAAGGCGAGATCGATTTCCATGTCACACTTGACCACCAAGTTTCGCGACTGGCCATAACGCCGTGACTAGCAAGGCTTCATCATTTTGAGCATCATATTCTGTCTCGGTCCACCTAATACATGTCTCTGACGATCGATCCTAAGCAGGCCGCCGCACTGCTGGCCGTCGCCGACACGGGCAGCTTCGAGCAGGCGGCCGTGCGCCTGCACGTGACCGCATCAGCGGTCACACAGCGGGTCCGCGCACTGGAAGCGAGCCTCGGCACGCCGCTCGTGCTGCGCACGCGGCCGTGCCGCCCGACGGTGGCCGGGCAGCGCGTGCTGCAGCACCTGCGCCGCGTCGCGCTGCTGCAGGCCGACCTGCAAAGCACGCTCGCGACCGAGCGCGAATCGCCGATCTCGGTCACGATCGCGCTCAATTCCGACAGCCTCGGCACGTGGTTTCTCCCGGCACTGACGTCCGTACTCGCCGGCGAGCGCATCCTGTTCGAGCTGATCGTCGAAGACCAGGACCACACGTTCGCGCTGCTCGAAAGCGGGATGGCGGTGGGCTGCGTGACGACCGAGCCGAAGCCGATGCGCGGCTGCCTCGCGACACCGCTCGGCACGATGCGCTACCGGCTGCTCGCGGCCGCCGCGTTCGCGGTGCGCTGGTTCCCGCGCGGGCTGAACCGCACGAGCGCGCGCAAGGCGCCCGTCGTCGCGTACTCGCGGCGCGATACGCTGCAGTCGTCGTTCCTGAAGGAGAAGTTCGGGCTGCCCGAGGGCGCCTACCCGTGCCACTACGTGCCGGGCACCCATTCGCACTTCGCGGCGGTGCGGCACGGGCTCGGCTACGCGATGGTGCCGGAGCCGCTGATCGGCGCCGCGCCGCTCGACGCGCAGGGGCTCGTCGATCTCGCGCCCGCGCATCCGACCGACGTCACGCTGTACTGGCACGCGTGGACCGTGCAGTCACCGACGATGGCGTCGTTGTCGGAACGCGTCGTCGAGGCGGCGCGCCGGCTGCTCGCGCCGCTGCCGTGACGCGCGGGTGATCGACACCGCCAGGGCGGTGCATGGCGCGCGGCGCGGTACGCATCGCAGCGAGAAACCCTGCCGCGCCGCCTATACTTTTTCCATCGGCCTCGCGAACGCGCCGCGCGGCCGATCACGCACATCCGGCCGTTCCCTTTCCCGCAAGGAGAACATCATGTCCCGCCGCTATATCGATTGCCGCGAGTTTCCCAGCGCGACGCATTGCTCGGTCGCGATTTCCGCCGACTCCGACAACGAACTGCTGGAGGCCGCCGTGCAACATGCGGTGCTGGTGCACCAGCACACCGACAGCGCCGAACTGCGCACGCAACTGAAAACGCTGTTCCGCGACGGCACGCCACCCGCCGACGCACCCCGGCAAGCGTAGTCCGCCGGCTCGCCCGATATCGACAGACGGGTTGCCTCGTCGCCCCCGTCGCCTCTTCGCTCCCCGCTTCGCGCCACGTCGCGCCGGCTCTCCCGCCGGCCGGCGCATTCCCCGTTACGCGCGGCGCTGCGCGAAATACGCGGCGACCGCGTCGATGAAGGTATCGATGTCCGCGCGCGACACGTCGCAGTGCGTGACGAAGCGCGACGCGTACAGCATCTGCGTGAGGATCCCGCGTTCCTTGAGCCACGCCTCGAGCGGCGCGCAATCGGCTTCGGGGAATTGCGCGAACACCATGTTCGTCGCGTGCGACAGCACCTTCACCGCGTCGATGCGCGCGAGGCCCGCCGCGAGATGCGCGGCGTTCGCGTGATCGTCCGCGAGCCGCTCGACGTTGTGGTCGAGCGCATACAGGCACGCGGCCGCGAGAATGCCCGACTGCCGCATCGCGCCGCCGAGCACCTTGCGCCAGCGCTGCGCGCGCTCGATCAGCACGCGGTTGCCGACCAGCACCGAGCCGACCGGTGTACCGAGCCCTTTCGAGAAGCAGATCGACACGGTGTCGAACGGCGCGCACAGCTCGGCGATCGAACGGCCCGACGCGACGGCCGCGTTGCACACGCGTGCGCCGTCGAGATGCAGCGCCAACCCGCGGCTGCGCGCGAACGCGGTGGCTTCCTGGACATAGCCTTCCGGCAAGACCTGGCCGCCGATCGTGTTTTCGAGCGCGAGCAGGCGCGTGCGGGCAAAGTGATTGTCGATCGGCTTGATCGCCGCGGCGATCTTCGCGAGCGGCAGCGTGCCGTCCGGCGCGTTCTCGATCGGCTGCGGCTGGATGCTGCCCAGCACGGCCGCACCGCCGCCTTCGTACTTGTAGGTGTGCGCGAGCTGGCCGACGATGTACTCGTCGCCGCGTTCGCAATGGGCCATCAGCGCGGCGAGGTTGCTCTGCGTGCCGCTCGGGAAGAACAGGCCGGCTTCCTTGCCGGCCCGCTCGGCCATCACCGCCTGCAGGCGCAGCACGGTCGGGTCGTCACCCCATACGTCGTCGCCGACTTCGGCGGCAGTCATCGCGGCCAGCATTGCCTGGCTCGGACGTGTCACGGTATCGCTGCGTAAATCGATCATCGCTGAGTCCTGGGTAAACGCGGACCGGAACCGATGCGCCCGGCCCTGCCGAAACGAGACTCAGAGTGTACGCAATTCACGCAGCGTGTGTGTGCCGACGGCCGACGGTCGAC
>NZ_LDVA01000287.1:0-16143 GCF_050768715.1 Burkholderia sp. ZZQ-2
TGGAGCGACCCCACGTATCTGAGGACACGAGGACTCTCTTAAAATAAGGGATAGTCTTGTGCCTATCAGTAAGCCTAGTCATTACGTGGAAAGCATCGAAATTCTGACCGAGCCGGAGCGCCGTCGTCGGCGCACGGCGCAAGAAAAAATCGCCATCGTGCAGGAAACATTGGAGCCGGGAGCGTCGGTGTCGGCCGTTGCACGTCGGCACGGCGTCAACGCCAACCAAGTGTTCGGCTGGCGCAAGCAATACCAGGAAGGCAGTCTGGCGGCGGTGAAGGCAGGCGAAACCGTTGTGCCGGCATCTGAGCTGGCCGCCGCCATCAAGGAAATCAAGGAACTGCAACGGCTACTTGGGAAGAAGACGCTGGAGGTCGAAATCCTGAAAGAAGCCGTGGAATGGGGCCGTTCAAAAAACCTGATTGCGCGCTCGCCCTTGCTGCCGGGGGACGACCGATGAAGACGGTCTGCGAAGTTCTCGGCGTGGCGCGCTCTGCCGTGGCGGTGAAGCGAGCTCGCTCGTCCGACTGGCGCGATGGTCGCCGTGCCCGCGTGACCAACGATGCCGGGCTGGTCGAGGAGATTCAGGCCCATGTGGCGCACCTTCCCACCTACGGCTACCGCCGTGTCTGGGCGCTGCTGCGCCGCAGTCGGGAGCAGAGCGGTGCGCCGTGCATCAACGTCAAGCGCGTGTATCGGGTCATGCGGGAGCATCAGTTGCTGCTGCGCCGCCCTGGCGTGCGGCGAGATAAGCGGCGACATGACGGTCGCGTTGCGGTGGACCGCAGCAACACCCGCTGGTGCTCCGATGGCTTCGAGTTTCGGTGCGACGATGGTACGCCGCTGCGCGTGACGTTTGCGCTGGACTGCTGCGACCGCGAGGCGATTAGCTGGGCAGCAACGACCGGCGGGCATAGCGGTGATGTGGTGCGCGACGTGATGCTGGCCGCCGTCGAACAGCGCTTCGGCACCACGCAGGCCGCGCAGCCCATTGAATGGCTGACGGACAACGGCTCGGCCTACATCGACCACCGCACGCGCAGCTTCGCTCGCGAACTGGGTCTTGAGCCGCTGACCACACCGGTCCGTTCGCCGCAGAGCAATGGCATGGCGGAATCGTTCGTGAAGACCATGAAGGACAATTACGTCGCCTATATGGACAAGTCTGACGCACCAACAGCGCTCTCGCGTCTGGCTATCGCGTTTGAACACTACAATGAGCGCCACCCGCACAAAGCCTTGAAATACCGCTCGCCTCGCGAGTTCAGGCGTAATGCGGTGTCATCAACCTAACGGTGTCCGCGTGTCCTGAGTTACAGGGGCAACTCCATCGAGATCCCTCACTATCATTGGATCAGGAAGGTACTTGCCTGCGAGATAGATCCGACCAAGAGGCTCTAACTCACCGACTCAGCAAAAGGTAATCGGTGAACTATTGACCTTGCCACAGTCTCGAGTGGACCACTCTTATCAGACACCTCCGACAGCACAGATCCTGTGCACGCCCAATATAACCTTCTGTCGAATTTCCACGCCCCAGACTCTTAGGTTTAGAAAATTCCATCCCGATACTTCTCTTTATTGATCGGGCGAAAAATCGCTCATCTCTTTCCTTACGAACTCTGGGGCGCAAAGCAGGCATTTCAAACTTGTTCGCCAATTCAGTCGAGCGTGGCAAACAATAGATTGAGGCCTTCAGACAAAAGCGGATGCGCGATAATCGAGTCACGAACCGCTCGGTAGGATAGGCCTCCAAGCATCGCCATCTGGACGGCGGTCGTCACATCGCCAGCACCTGCACCGACCATCGTAAAACCGAGGATTCGATCAGTCTCAGGGTGAATCAGCGCCTTCATGAAACCGCGCGTGTTCCCGTTCGTACGGGCCCGAGGAACCGCCGCCATGGGCAGCTTCGCGACACGTACTAAGATCCCCTCGGCCCTGGCATCGGCCTCGTTCAGGCCGACACGACCCAGTTCCGGATCAATGAAGAGTGCATACGGGATCGTACGATTAGCAGTACTGACGGAACGCCCCTCGATGCCGGCCTTCAGCACCCGATAGTCATCAAACGACGCATGAGTGAACATCGGCGTACCCGCGATCTCGCCAATTGCCCATGTGCGCGGGGCTGTCGTCGCCAGCTTTTCGTCGACCTTGATGATCCCGCGCCCATCCACCTCCACACCCGCAAGGTCGAGACCAATTGCATCAGTCTGTGGCTTGCGACCGGTAGTGACTAGCAAGTGTGACCCCTCGACGACACGGCCATCAGCAAGCTCGATGGTAACTTGCTGGCCACTTGTCCCGCGAACGTTCGCAATTCGGGATTGGAGTTCGAGCTTGATTCCGTCCGCCTCGAGCGCTTGCTGGATTTCGCGGCTGACATCCTCGTCTTCTCGCATCGCGACACGCGGCGCATCGTGGATCAGCGTGACAGCGCTCCCGAGCCGACGAAAGGCCTGCGACATTTCCAGACCGATGTAACCGCCACCAATCACTACGATATGCTCAGGAAGTTCGTCGAGGCGGAGTGCTTCGACATGGGTCAGCGGCTGCGCGTCGCGCAAGCCGGGCACGTTCGGAATCTGAGCAACCGTACCCGTATTGATGTAAACGTTCTCGCCCTCGTAGATTGCTTCGCTTCCGTCTTCTGTGCGGACGCTGATCGTACGAGGTGCAATGAAGCGACCGGTGCCGGTGATCAGATCCAGACCAGACTTTTCGAAGGCCGCACGATTGATCTTTATCATGCCGTCGACGACACCGCGCACATTTTCGGACACGTTCGCCATATCGGCCATGATCGATGCATCACCGGCCGCTTCGCGCCATCCGTGAACCTGCCGAGCGTTTTGAATCAACGTTTTGCTTGGAATGCAGGCGACATTGATGCACGACCCGCCGATCATTCCGCGCTCGATGAGTGCTACGCGCCTCCCCTGGCGCGCCATATCCATCGCGAGAGTTTTCCCCCCCTTTCCGCCACCGAGAAAGAGATATTCGTAGTGCTTTACGTCAGACATTATCAACTCCGAAAATTGCCCGTCCGATTGATCGTGTGCGACTCGAAGCAAGCACGAGCCCCCCCATCAACGAAATGACCTCATACATCGGTGTCCACGAAGAGGAACTCTCGCGCACTCACAAGTCGTGACGGTAAGTTATTTTGGATACCAGAATAAAATCACGAACTACAATTTCCTTTATCTGCATCCTTCGATACTCTATATCCAATCGCATGGTTGATATATCGTCGAAAGGAAGCAGCCAGTGTTTACGTTGGTTTCGCATCGTACATACCTAGGTATAAGCCCGCCAGCGATCGCTTCGATCCACCCCCGCAGCGCACAGGCCGGCCTCAGTCTAGTCGCTTCGATCATCGACCCATGTCTGGCGCGCAGTCGTTATTCGGCTTGTTGGGTCGTACTCGTCAGATACGTACAATCCGAGAATCGAAAAGGATGCGTCACGCTCATAACATAGCTGACGTCCTGCCGCCCATGTGATGGCACGACTCCGCGTCAAGCCCCACACATTCCACGCCTTGTACCCTTCGCTCCTGCATCCGTCGTTCCAACAGTACGGGAGTCCGACGCACAAATTGAGCCGTCAGCGATCGCCGGCGACTCGTCGACACATTCAAGTAAGCCATGCAGCACGCTGTGATTTCGACCATCAAGCCAACATTAATACACGGCAAGGATTGGAACGATGCCTGCGTTGCTGATGTGGTCGAAAGCGCCCTAAGGAAAATCGTACTAAGCAGCAAAGATCGCAAACCAATGTGCACCAAGATCCAGTAAAATCCACTAGCCTTACGATTGTTGCACGGTCTGGTTGCCGTCCTTAAGGACTCGAACGTCATGCCCTATTGTTCACCATGGCACATACTTTATTGGTGTGCTATCAGCCGACAGCGACGCTACCTTATGTATGGCCCAGCACATCCCCGCATGACAATCGCCCATCAGGCCCTCGATTCTCTGAACACGGATTCAGTCTGAGAATGTGGTGACAAGGATCACATACAGACATCCGTTCTCGATCGGATCACGAGGCACGCCGATACCGCGTTACCGAGTCTGTTGCAACAACTGACATACGACATCTTATTCGACCCTCGGGAGCACCACTTGGAATTGAACGCTACGGGAATATCCGATTCCTTGCCCGTGATTACCACGGTCGATGCAGCCAGAGCCGATCGCATTTTCAAGCGACTCGCGCTGCGAGTTCTGCCGATCTTTATGTTTGCGTATCTTGCGTCCTATATTGATCGCGTCAACGTAAGTTTCGCTAAACTTCAGCTTAGCCAGGACCTGGGATTTACCGATGCCGTTTTCGGTTTTGGTGCGGGCACATTCGCGTTGGGCTATGTACTATTTGAAGTTCCGAGCAACATGCTATTGCAGAAGGTCGGGGCAAAACGATGGCTGACACGCATTATATTGGCGTGGGCGATCGTCTCGGCTCTAACCACATTGATTGCCACACCAAAGCAGTTCTATGTCATGCGTTACCTCCTCGGAGTAACGGAGGCCGGCCTCGTTCCGGGTGTCGTATATTATATTTCTCAGTCGTTCCCGCGCTTCCACAGAGCACGAATTTTGTCCATATTCTATACGGCACTCCCAATGGCTGGCCTGATTGGATCCCCCATGAGTGGATTCATCATGGAATATCTCGATAGTCTTCTGAGCCTCGCCGGCTGGAAGTGGATGTTGATCATCGAGGCAATTCCAGCCTTCGTCGCCGCTATCATGTGCTGGAAATATCTGGAAGACGACGTCACCCAAGGAAACCACCGATCCGAATCAGATCGTAACTACCTTATTAGCGCGCTTGAAGAGGACAAGTCAATAGCCGCATCAATAAATCAGAACAATATCTTTTCAAGCAAGATTTTCTGGATTTTTGGAATTATTTATTTTCTCGATGTTTTTGGAATTTACGGCTACACACTCTGGGCGCCAACCATCATCAAATCGCTCGGTGTAGAGCGTAATTCCTTGATCGGGCTCCTCGCCGCGCTGCCCAATGCGGTTGCCGTTATCGTAATGATAATTGCCGGTCGGAAGGCCGATAGTCGCAGGGAGCGCAGGCTGCTCGTCGCCGCATTATTCCTGATGGCCGCCGCAGGTCTGACTCTCGCACTTGTCTGGCACGGCACGCTTTGGCTGAGCATTGCGGCGCTCTGTATTGCCAACGCGGGATTATTGTCCATCCCCCCAATATTCTGGGGTATGCCAACTGCCGTCCTCTCCCCCCGCAATGCCGCGAGCGGCATCGCGTGGATCAGCGCAATAGGCAATATAGGCGGCTTCTTCGGCCCCTATGTCGTGGGCTTATTGAAACAGTCCTCGGGCAGCTTCGTACCGGCGATCTATTGCATCATCGCATGCCTTCTATTCGGGCTAATTCTCACACTCTTATTACCGAAGCACTTGGTCAATCGCTAGGAAATAAGGCCCGCTCCGCAGGCGGGCTCAACTCCGAAACACCGCGCAACCGCGCTACGTTTCCACATTATCATCGCCTATGTGCATTTGAATCATGCCGCCTAGCGGCGTGAATGATCGACAAGCGATATCCGGCACGCGGCGTGTCGACTTAGTCGTCAGCGGGAGCAATACCCAGCAGTTTTGCCCCGAGCACCAACTCGGCCAGCGAGCGAACTTCCATCTTGCGCATCGCATTCCCGCGATGAATCTTGACGGTGATCTCGCTCAAATCCATTTCCGCAGCAATCTGTTTGTTCAATAACCCCCGCACGACGAAGCCCATGACTTCCCGCTCACGCGGGGTCAGCGATTCATAGCGACGTCTCACCTCCGCAACCCGTCCATCCGTCCTGCGACGAGCCTCGTGTTTCAGTAGCGCCCCCTCCACTGCGTCCAACATTTCCTGATCGCGAAACGGCTTCGAAAGAAAATCCAGCGCACCATTCTTCATCGCCTTGACCGACATGGCAACGTCACCATGCGCCGTGATAAAGATGATAGGCAACCCCATGTCGCCGGCAACGATCTGCTCCTGCAACACGAGCCCGCTCTGCCCCTTGAGCCGCACATCGAGAATAAGGCAACTGGATACGTCCGGCTTGTCGAAGGCGAGGAATTCTTGCGCCGAACTGAATAGCTCGACTCGCAGCCCAACAGACCGAAGCAACATGCCGAGCGCCGACCGCATGGAATCGTCGTCGTCGACAACATAAGCGATCGATTGCTTCACTACCTGTGGTGTCGCCTCACTCATGGACACCCCCACCGTTAATGGGCAAAACAAACCACATGGTCGCACCGTTATTCCCCCGGGATTCGGCCCAGATACGGCCACCATGCGCCTCGACAATCGATCGGCAAATCGACAGCCCCATTCCCATCCCCTCCTTTTTAGTTGTGAAAAATGGCGTGAACAACATACTCGCATCTGCTTCGCTAATGCCGTGCCCGGAATCCTCGATCGCAATGAGCGTCTTGTCGCCCTCGTATCGCTGAACTGAAACACTCAGCCTTCGCGTGCGATCCGTCACAACGGCCATCGCTTGAATTGCATTCATCAGCAGGTTGATGACGACTTGCTGAATTTGCACTCGATCGCCAGTAATCCAGAGCACCGACTGCGAAAACGACAGCGACACTTCGGCCTGGTGACTTTGCAGTTCTCGTCGCACCAGATCCACCGACTGTTCGATCACGGCAACGAGGTCGATTGACATCATATCCGGATCCCGCCGTTGCGCCATCGAGCGGATCTGATGAATGACCTGCGTCGCACGCCTCGCATCGTGAGTCATTTGCCCGAGCGCGTACTGAACCTCGGTGAAGTCGGGAGGCGAGCGCTTGATCCAACGCATGCCCGCCTCGCCCGCTGTCACGATTGCGGCAAGCGGCTGCGTGACCTCATGTGCGATCGATGCGGCAAGTTCACCAAGCATCGTCAGACGAGTCACGTGAGCAAGCTCCGCCCTAGAGCGCTCAAGAGCCTGCTCCGCGAGCCTGCGCTCTTCAATGTCCGTATTGACGCCGTACCATCGAACGATCTCGCCATTAGCGTCACGCATCGGTGCCGCGCCGATCATCATGCACCGATAGTCACCGTTGCCCAACCGCACACGCACGGTCACTTCAAAGCTACTTCCGGCGGAAATTCCTTGACGCCAAGCGGCTTCCAGCACGCCGATATCTTCGGCATGGATAATGTCGCGCCAGACGTCCTTGTCACTGGCAACCTTGACGCCGTAATCCGACCAACGACGGTTCAAATAAACGATGCGACCGTCGTTGGATGTACTCCAAACCATGCTCGGAATAGCATCGATCGTCGCGATCAACTCTTCCTTCTGCTGCCGCAATTCGGCTTCCAGGAATCTCGCTTGAGTGACATCGCTGTCAGTTGAAAGAACCGCAACGGGTTCGCCCGATTTATCTCTCGATATCGTCCAGCGACTGGAGATGATGATTCTCGCGCGGTTCTTGCAGGTTCGCGTGAACTCCCCCTGCCAGCTACCATCCTCTATGGCTCTGCTTAACAGATCGGCCGCCGGCAGTTGCGATTCCGTGGCAGTGAGTTCATGGAACGCCTTGCCCGCTGCTTCGGCTGCGCTCCAGCCGTAAAGACGCTCGGCACCGCGACTCCAAAAACTGATAAGACCGTCCAGTCCGCACACGACGACCGCATCGTGAGTAAGGTTGAGCAGATCGATCTGCTTCTGGAGGGTGAGTCGATTGCTCTGGTTGCGCAGCGCCAAAGCAGACACCGTTACGATGGCTAGCACGCTCAGCCCGCAACGCGCCAGGGAACTGATCGCCGTTTGATCGCTTTGTGCAAGCAGAAAACCCAGGACAGTCATGGAAACGCATGACCATGCCACTACAACGGTCACGGCCTGGGACGCGACCGACGCGACTAGTAGTATCACGACAACGTAAAGAACAGCCACCGCAACATCGATTGGCGTGAATGCATCGGCGATAAAGATACAAACGGCGAGGAGCGTAGCAATGAGGTAGACGACCCGCTGTCTTCTCTCCAAGACATCTTCCTCATTGTCGCTGAATTTCGCGGCCCCCATGTTCGCATCAGAGCGCGACGCAAATCCCGCACTTATGGTGCTGCTTTCGCTCCTGCGACGATCATCATCCATATGACCTTTTGCTTCAAAACGATATCCTGAGGATCAACTTCATGCACTCGGTGAGGCGATGTCGTCGAGGCGAAGTTCGATCTGAACCGGATCAACAGGTTTGCTGAAAACGCAAATCGCGCCAAGCTTCATCGCCTGCCTGTGAGTGGCTTCGGATGGAAACGATGTAATGAAAATGACAGGAGGAGCTACGCCTCTTTCAAGCAGCATCTCGTACATTTCCAACCCCGAGATACCGGGCATTTGCACGTCCGAAATGATACACGCAACGTCCGCGATTCGTTCTGCACTCAGGAACTCTTCCCCCGATTCGTAGGTTCTGACTTCCCACCCGAGCGAACGCACAAGACTGCCGGTTGCTCTACGAACTGATTGATCGTCGTCGATAATTGAAACTACTGATTGATTTGCCATAAGAGCAACGTTCCTTACCTCCATGCCTTAAGGATGGCGCAAATTCGGCGCCCAGCGTCGATGCCCCATGCGAATGGTAGTTCGCGGTCGAGATCACGGTAACTATACGTATGTATGAGCGCTACCCTCGGCGTTATCCGATGAAACGATGAGGCGGCGCAGAAGCCGCCGACGGCCGCCCGCAAGGCGGTCAGCCTCTCACGGCACACGAGATCAACACCCGTCACAATCCATCCGGCCTCAACGCTTGCCCATGTCCATCACATACGATGCACCAATGCGTCGTGGCCAACATGCCGAATGGGCAACGCACCCATATGGCTCATGCCGACAACCCTACGAAGGGGCGCATCAAATGATTCAGCCTGCGCCGATATCTGCACCCGCGAATCCTCCGCACCCTGCCGCTGAAGTTGTTCCTGGATCCAATCAAGAAACGCCCTGACGGACATGGGAACATGCTTTCGATCGCTATAGAGAACCGAGATCGGCTGCGGCGGAGGAGAGTTCTCTTCGAGGATGCTTACCAGTCGACCGGCGGAAATTTCTTCTGATACCATTCGCTCGCAAACTTGAACGACTCCGACTCCGCCGACCGCATAACGAATCGCGGATCCGGCATCGTTTACAGAGATGCGCTCGGGGAACTTCAGACGCACCTCCTCTCCTCCGACCATGTATCGAAATTCGCGCGTCGGCCCGAAGCGTCGTGGCGTGTAATGAATTATCTCGTGATCTCGCAGCCCTTCCGGATCCCGCGGTATCCCATGCCGCGCGAGATACGAAGGGCTCGCAACCGTCAGCGCGTGAAAGCTACCGACGCGCCGACTGCGGAGAGACGAATCCGCGAGTTGGCCAACCACGACAGCGCAGTCGACGCCGTTGGCAATCAAACCGTCCGGATCGCCTCCGACGTTGATGCGCAGCGCCACCTCCGGGAATGCCGCCTTGAATTCCGGGACAAAAGGCAGAATCGCATGGGCCACTTCCTGGTCGACGTCCACAGTCAGGTGGCCGCGCGCAATCTTACCCGTCCCACTGAGCTGCTCCTTCATTTCGCAAATTTCGCTCAGTATCCTCTCACAATGCTCGAAATACTGACTGCCTTCTGCCGTCAATCGAATACAGCGAGTGGAGCGCTGCATTAATGTCACGCCGAGGTGGGCTTCCAGTTGGCGAACAAGGGTGCTGGCCGATCCAGCGCTCATACCCGCAATTTCAGCCGCCGCTGTAAAGCTGCCGACGCGCGCGATGTGAGTGAAGATCGACATTGCCTGCAGGATTCGGTCCATACTTTTCTCCTGGATTCGTGAGTGAAGAAACACGAATCCAGTCTATGGAACAGCGGCCGCTCACTCCATTACCTCGCGGGAGTCAATGTCACATACGATGGTGTTAAGTCATTAATTCATTGTCGCGCGAAAACGCCACCCGGCTTCGGTCCGACATCCGTCTGCCAACGTGACGTGTATCCGCACCACGTCACAACCCATCGCGAGACGCGAGACCTTGCCCGGGCGTGGAGTTTGACAAGGTAAGACGAGCGCAATGAGTGGTGGCGCGAACAATTGCGTGCAGCGAAATCTATCGAATACCTGCGTGGACGGCCGGACGACATCCTCGCGCGCTCACGACGTCGAAAACAGCCACAGCGGGTCTTCGCTCGCGATGCCCGCGGACAGCAAGTCCAGCCCGAATTTGAGGCTGTGCGTCAGGTGCCATTTCGCCGGGCAGCGGCTCCAGGTTCCTGCAACCAAATGAACCTGTGTTGAACTGAATACCTGCCAGGCGTGCAGCCGGGTTCGCTCCCGCGGACCCGGTCTCGAATACAACGATGTCGTTTTTGAACGACATCACTGGCAAAAGCAAACGTTGTTCAATTCCGAGTCTCGATGCCGATATTCAGATTGTTGGTTACCGACGTGACACCGACGACTTGGCGCGCACTCGCTTCTGCGAGCTGAATCTGAGCTTCCTCATCGACGTGGCCGATCAGCGTCACGATGCCGTGTCGAGCAAGCACGGTAATGTCTGACGACGCAAGGTGCGGCGTAGCCGACAGAGCGCGCCGCACCTTCTTGGCCAATAGGCGATCCGCTGCGCGCTGTTCTTTCCGAGGATTTGCCGCATGCGCAGTGCCCGTCACGACAGCCGGAACGTAGCCCGTATCCGGACCTCTCTCTGCAGATGCGTTGACGCAAAATGCCAGGCAAGTGATCGCGAGAATTGAGGTAAATGTATTTTTCATGCTGGTTCCCTAGTTTCAACAATGGATAGACAAATCAGCCTTCGAGCTTCCTAGTGCTTTCTCGCTGACCACGTGAATCATAAGATTCGTTGCTCACGATTTATATACGTCCACGTCGAAAACTCAATTCGTCAACAACCAAACCAGCGTCGAGGTCGATTGCCCCAAACCATCCTCTCTCACGGATATACGATGGTATATATCACACAATTCTTTAGGATATGTTCAACAGAACATTTGCACAATAGTCAATCACAATCCGTATTGGTACCTTGCCATATCCCAACATCTTGTCAGGCATGGGAATGAAAACCACAAAGACCGTATTCCGCATATACGAAATTTGGTTACTCATTGCACTCACGCTGTTCTTCTGCGTTGAATCTCTGCTCGACGCGATCTATATGCAGAATGAGAGTGAACTCGCTCCCATGATTGTCGCGCGCGCAATCTGGCTTGCGCTGATCATCGGCGCGTTTTCCAGGTATGTAGTTGCGATCCGAATCCTTGCATTCGCATGCGGAATCAGCGCCATTACCGTTGGTTTTTCACTGCCATGCTTGGCGACGATCTCTCCCGTCCTCGCTGGCGTGCTGTGTGTTGGCGTGGTAATCAAAGCGTCCACCGGAATCTACATGCTGCATCAGATCAGTAATCCCGATTCGTTCGGTGCACAATCGCTCGACGCCCACAGAACACCACACTAACGAAGCACTGATTCGCCTAGCTTGATAGTCATCCTCGACGCAGCCGAGAGCGTTGTCGGAGATGTTTTACGGAACATGCCCACGACGACGAAACGGCAAGCCAATTTTTGCGCAAACGGAATACGTGTGACTCGGTGTCCGCGTTTCCTCGGGCGGGTGTAAAAACTCGATCCGTGGTCGAGATTGCTGACGGCAACCGAGCCGTACTACCCGAAATGGGGCTGCCGCCCGTTGATCAGCCTATAGAGAACGACTCGAATTCTACCGGCGTATAGGATGTTGCTGATGGCAACGGTCCGGCCGAACTGCTCAACGATATACGACGGGCTATTCGATATTCTCGGCCGTGATTGGGCCAACCTGCGGTCGACGTGATCACCCCACCCGGCTGCCGCGAATGGTAGAAGTCCCGCGGCCGCCATCGCCCCCTCGGAGAGTAGAAGCACTGTGCATCCCCGAATTCGCTCGCGGGCAACCGCGTGCGGACATGGCACACCGACTCGCATGAGACCGACGCCGCCTACGAAGCGGACATGCTGAATTGCGTACAGGATCTCGTCTTCCTGCAATCCATTAGCATTGCGTACGATTACTATGTCTCGTGACCGGCCCCGTCGATCTCGGTCAACGGGAATACCGATCACTTCAGGGCGCCTTACAGTGACTCAGCCATTCAGTGGTTGTTCGCCGTCTCCTTACGGAGTTTCGCCACGTCCGCCGCCTGCACGGCCGGCGCACCGTTGTTCCAGCCGGCGCGCATGAAGGTCAGCACGTCGGCGATCTGCTGGTCGTTCAGCTGGTTCGAGAACGCCGGCATCGGATACGCGGACGGCACGCCACCGATCACGAGCGTGTCGCTGCCGTTCAGCGTCACGTTGATCAGCGACGACGCATCGGCCTCGAGCACGTTCGGATTGCCGGCGAGCGGCGCGAGCAGCGGCGCATAACCGCGTCCGTCCACCCCGTGGCAATGCAGGCAGTAAGCGTTATACACCTTCGCGCCCGGATCGGCTGCCGGCCGGCCCAGCGCGACCTGCGTCGCCTTCGGATCGTAGCGGTACGGCGGCGCCCCCGTGCCGCCTGCCGCCGGCAGCGATTTCAGGTAACGGGAGATTGCCGCCAGATCGTCGTCCGTGAGTGCCTGCGTGCTGTGGTTGATCACGCTCACCATCGAACCGAACGCGGTCGCATGGCGGTTCGCGCCGGTCTTCAGGAACTGCGCGACCTCGGCCTCGTTCCAGCGGCCGAGCCCCGTGTTGGGCTCGCCGGTCAGGTTCGATGCGAACCAGTTGTCGATCGGCGCACCCGACAGGAACGCCGCGCCGCCTTCGTCGAGCGCCTTCTCCTGGAAGCCGACGCCGCGCGGCGTGTGGCACGACCCGCAGTGCCCGAGCCCCTGCACGAGGTACGCGCCGCGGTTCCACATCGCGTCCTTGGCCGGCTTGTCGGCGTAAGGCGTCGTGTCGAGGAACACCATGTTCCACAACGCGAGCGGCCAGCGCATGTTGAGCGGCCACGGGATGTCGGACGGCCGGTTCGCCTGCTTCACCGGTTCGACGCCGTGCATGAAGTACGCGTACAGCGCCTTGACGTCCTCGTCCTTCAGCTTCGCGTACGACGGATACGGCATCGCCGGATACAGGTTGTGACCGTCCTTCGCGACGCCCTTGCGCAGCGCGCCGGCGAACTCGGCTTCCGTATAGCCGCCGATGCCCGTTTCCGGATCGGGCGTGATGTTGGTCGTGTAGATCGCGCCCATCGGCGTGACCATCTTCAGGCCGCCGGCGAACGGCGTGCCGCGCGGCGCGGTGTGGCACGCGACGCAGTCGCCCGCTTTCGCGAGGTATGCGCCGCGAGCGACGAGCGCGCTGTCGGCCGGTGCCGTCTGCGCGGCCTGCGCGGCCGGGCCGGCCAGCATGGCGGACAGCGCGAGCAGCGATGCACGGAACGTATTCAGGGCGAGGTTTCGCATGATCGTCGCCTCCCCTCAAGCCGTCTTCAGCTGATCGCCGACCGGCAGCTTGCGCAGCCGCTTGCCGGTCGCCGCGAAGATCGCGTTCGACAATGCCGCGGCCGTCGCGGCCGTGCCCGGTTCGCCGATCCCGCCCGGCGCTTCGCCGCTTTTCACCAGATGCACCTCGATCGGCGGTGTCTCGTTGATCCGCAGCATCCGGTAATCGGTGAAATTGCTCTGCACGACACGGCCGTCCTCGATCGTGATCTCGCCGTACAGCGCGCCCGTGATCCCGAAGATGATGCCGCCCTGCACTTGCGCCTCGATCGTGTTCGGGTTGACGGACATGCCGCAATCGACCGCGCACACGACGCGCTTGACCTGCACCTCGCCGTTATCCACCGCGACGTCGACTACCATTGAGAAGAAAGTGCCGAATGCATACATCACAGACACGCCGCGCCCCTGCCCCTTCGGCAGCGACGGGCCCCAGCCGGCCGCCTTCGTCGCGACGTCGAGCACATTCAGCGCGCGCGGCGCCTTGCCGAGCAATGCACGGCGGTATTGCACGGGGTCGGTCTTGGTCTGCGCGGCCAGTTCGTCGATGAAGCTCTCGACGACGAACGTGCCCCGGGTCGGCCCGACGCCACGCCAGAACGCGGTCGGCACGTGGCGCGGCTCCTGGCGCACGTAGTCGACGAGCTGGTTCGGCAGGTCGTACGGCAGATCAGCCGAGACTTCGACCGCGTCAGGATCGATACCATTTCGGAACGCGGGCGGCGCGAAGCGCGCCATGAGCGACGAGCCGACGATCCGGTGCTGCCACGCGATCGGCTTGCCGTTCGCGTCGAGGCCGGCCGAAATCTTGTCGTAGTAGTACGGCCGATACATGTCGTGCTGGATGTCTTCCTCGCGCGTCCAGATCACCTTCACCGGCGCGTTGACCTGTTTTCCGACCTTCACGGCCTGGTCGATCATGTCCGTTTCGAGCCGCCGGCCGAAGCCGCCGCCGAGCAAGTGGTTGTGCACGACGATCTTGTCGGGCGACAGGCCCGTGAGTTGCTGCACGGTGTCAACCGCGCGCGTCGGCACCTGGGTGCCGACCCAGATCTCGCAGCCGTCGCCGCGCACGTGCACCGTGCAGTTCACCGGCTCCATCGTCGCGTGCGCGAGGAACGGCTGTTCGTAGACAGCGTCGACGCGCGTCTTCGCGTTTGCGAACGCGTGGCCGACATCGCCTTCCTTGCGCGCGACCGCGCCCTTGCCGCTCACCGCCGCCTGCGCGAGGTCGGCAACGATGTCCTTCGTGGACACCTTCGCGCCCGCGCCCTCGTTCCACTTCACGACGAGCGCCGATGCACCGCGCTTCGCGGCCCACGTGTGATCGCCGACCACCGCCACCGCGTTGTCGACGCGCACGACCTGGCGCACGCCGGGGATCTTCCTCGCGGCCGTGTCGTCGACGCTCGCGACCGTGCCGCCGAACACCGGGCTGTTCACGATCACCGCGTACAGCATGCCGGGCAGGCGCACGTCGAGCCCGAACTGCGCGGTGCCGTCGACCTTCTCCGGCGAATCGAGGCGCTTCGCGGGCGTACCGATCAGCTTGAAATCCGCCGGCTTCTTCAGCACGACGTCCTTCGGCACCGGCAGCTTCGCCGCGGCGTCGGCCAGCTGGCCGTACGATGCGCGCCGGCCGCTCGGCGGATGCTGCACTTCGCCGTTCACCGCACGGCAGGATGCCGGATCGACGCTCCATTGCTTCGCGGCCGCCGAGACCAGCAGCGTGCGCGCGGTCGCGCCCGCGCGGCGCATCGGTTCCCACGCGTAGCGCACCGACGTCGAGCCGCCGGTGAGCTGGCCGCCGAGCAGCGGATCCGTGAACAGTTTCTCGTTCGGCGGCGCATGATCGAGCGTCACGCTCGACAGCGGTACCTCGAGCTCCTCGGCGATCAGCATCGGCAGCGCCGTATAGACACCCTGCCCCATCTCGACCTTCGGCATCACCAGCGTGATCTTGCCGGCGCGGTCGATCTGCACGAACGCGCTCGGCGCGAACACGCCGGGCTGCGCCGGTTCGGCCGCGTCACCGCCGATCACCGAGCGCCGCGCATCGTCGCCTGCCGCCGGCAGGCTGAAACCGAGCAGCAGGCCACCCCCCGCCGCCGCGCCCAGCGACATGCCGAGCTTGAGGAACGAACGGCGCGATACGCCCGCGCCGGCGGCTTGTCCAGCGACCTTGCCTGCTTCGATCAGTCCTCGAGACATGTCACGCCTCCTTCGCGGCTTGCTTCACGGCCGCGCGAATCCGGTTGTACGTGCCGCAGCGGCAGATGTTGCCGGCCATCGCCGCGTCGATGTCGGCGTCGCTCGGGTTCGGGTTCGATGCGATCAGCGCGGTGGCGGCCATCACCTGCCCCGACTGGCAATAGCCGCACTGGACGACGTCGAGCTCGCGCCACGCCTGCTGGACCTTGTGGCCGGCCGGCGTCGCGCCGACGGCTTCGATCGTCGTGATCTTGCGGCCCGCGACGGCCGCGACCGGCAGCACGCACGAGCGCGCGGCGACGCCGTCGAGATGCACGGTGCACGCGCCGCATTGCGCGATCCCGCAGCCGAATTTCGTGCCGGTGAGGCCGACGACGTCGCGCAGCACCCAGAGCAAGGGCAT
>NZ_LDVA01000288.1:0-33325 GCF_050768715.1 Burkholderia sp. ZZQ-2
TGGAGCGACCCCACGTATCTGAGGACACGAGGACTCTCTTAAAATAAGGGATAGTCTTGTGCCTATCAGTAAGCCTAGTCATTACGTGGAAAGCATCGAAATTCTGACCGAGCCGGAGCGCCGTCGTCGGCGCACGGCGCAAGAAAAAATCGCCATCGTGCAGGAAACATTGGAGCCGGGAGCGTCGGTGTCGGCCGTTGCACGTCGGCACGGCGTCAACGCCAACCAAGTGTTCGGCTGGCGCAAGCAATACCAGGAAGGCAGTCTGGCGGCGGTGAAGGCAGGCGAAACCGTTGTGCCGGCATCTGAGCTGGCCGCCGCCATCAAGGAAATCAAGGAACTGCAACGGCTACTTGGGAAGAAGACGCTGGAGGTCGAAATCCTGAAAGAAGCCGTGGAATGGGGCCGTTCAAAAAACCTGATTGCGCGCTCGCCCTTGCTGCCGGGGGACGACCGATGAAGACGGTCTGCGAAGTTCTCGGCGTGGCGCGCTCTGCCGTGGCGGTGAAGCGAGCTCGCTCGTCCGACTGGCGCGATGGTCGCCGTGCCCGCGTGACCAACGATGCCGGGCTGGTCGAGGAGATTCAGGCCCATGTGGCGCACCTTCCCACCTACGGCTACCGCCGTGTCTGGGCGCTGCTGCGCCGCAGTCGGGAGCAGAGCGGTGCGCCGTGCATCAACGTCAAGCGCGTGTATCGGGTCATGCGGGAGCATCAGTTGCTGCTGCGCCGCCCTGGCGTGCGGCGAGATAAGCGGCGACATGACGGTCGCGTTGCGGTGGACCGCAGCAACACCCGCTGGTGCTCCGATGGCTTCGAGTTTCGGTGCGACGATGGTACGCCGCTGCGCGTGACGTTTGCGCTGGACTGCTGCGACCGCGAGGCGATTAGCTGGGCAGCAACGACCGGCGGGCATAGCGGTGATGTGGTGCGCGACGTGATGCTGGCCGCCGTCGAACAGCGCTTCGGCACCACGCAGGCCGCGCAGCCCATTGAATGGCTGACGGACAACGGCTCGGCCTACATCGACCACCGCACGCGCAGCTTCGCTCGCGAACTGGGTCTTGAGCCGCTGACCACACCGGTCCGTTCGCCGCAGAGCAATGGCATGGCGGAATCGTTCGTGAAGACCATGAAGGACAATTACGTCGCCTATATGGACAAGTCTGACGCACCAACAGCGCTCTCGCGTCTGGCTATCGCGTTTGAACACTACAATGAGCGCCACCCGCACAAAGCCTTGAAATACCGCTCGCCTCGCGAGTTCAGGCGTAATGCGGTGTCATCAACCTAACGGTGTCCGCGTGTCCTGAGTTACAGGGGCAACTCCATTGCTATCGAGGCAGCTTTGTCCGGCGCAGTTTGCCAGTTTGTTCTAACCGATGATGCCGGCGCGGGCAATCGCGCCGGCATTGCGCTGACAGCAAAGGCGGGTAGGGCAGGCGCTTAAGCAGATGACCATGGCCGGAAGACTACTTAAAATGGCGCACGGCAAAGTATAATTTTTTTGTTTTTGAATTCAAGAGATACCCACCATGAACTCTTTGAAAAGAGCCGCTCTGGCCAAGTCCATCAAAATTAAAGCTAACGCAGACGTACCGCTGGCGGCCATCTTTTGCAATGCTCCATTGCGCCAACGTCGGGTTAAATGATGTTGGTTTAATTCCGTTGTTATTTCCAATGGATATGGCTCTGGAAAATTGATAAAGTTTTCCAGAATAGATCAATGCTTGCTCAGACTTTCCCTCGGCGTAACCAACATCAGTACCTTCGTATTTGAAGAGGTAGCTTGCGTTGAATTCGTCTGCGTAGTCATCCTCTTGTAGAACCTCGCCCACATTGATGTTCTGAATGGTAACGGAGGGTATAACTGCCCGCGCTAGAAGACAACTTTTAACCAAACTTTCACCTGGTGGGGCAGCCCATCCGATACTGGTGACGATCATGATCGATGTGGCGAAAATAATCTTCTTCATCGGTATTCGCTCCCGCGCGTAACGTCTAGGTACTGCTGATTGTACCTCCAGAAAATTGTGCCGCCGATGCCTGCGGTTGAGTCGTAAACGTGATCGTAACGTCCAGTCTCCACTTTTTCTGTTTCCACTTTTTTCGTCTTTTTATTCTTCTTTTTTGTAATTTTATACAAAATTACGACCTTTGTTGAGTCCTTGATGTCGTATATGTTGTGACTCGGGTCAGTGATTTTTACTCCGTGTCTCACTTTAAAGTGGCGGTCGTAATTTGTTTTGATGTCGGCGCCATCCCAGAAATAAGCGCCATTCGATTTATCTGGGCCGCCCGCAAGTGCGTTGCGTGCGGCGTTGATTGCGGCCTGCATGGCGGGATTCTTCTCGATTTGATCGTCCGTTGCCTTCATCATGTTGTTATAGCGAGCATTGCCATCGCCAACGACGAATGAGAAGGTTGGATCGTTTTTTGTAAACGTGGCCATGTCGGAATAGCCACGGGCATCGCGTTGTCGAACAAGCACGCTTGCGATAGCCATCATTTCATCAGAATTGTTCTGCAATGATGCTTCTCCGTATGCCATCGCTGCGAGTTGCTTCGTCTGGGCATCAATAGGCTGAGCTGCCGCTGGTGCACTCGCGGCAGCTGCCGCACTGGCAGGTGATGCGGCACTGGCAGGCGATGCGGCACTGGCAGGCGACGCGGCACTGGCAGGTGCCGCAGGGCTGGCAGGTGCTGTAGGGCTGGTAGGTGGCTGTGTGCCCGAAGGATTGGAGCTGCTCATTTGCTTTTCCTTGCTGAATCTCCAGCAATCCACGTGACTAGTTTCAGAGAAGATTGCCCTGAAACGCTCACCGTTTCGCCAGAGGAATATTGTCCTTTTTTCGTATGGAGATCGTCATCACTGAACAAGTCATAGTGATATCCTTCGACCGGCGTGATTCCGTTCTCCAATAGCACGAAGCTCTGTTCGACAATCTCCTCATCAGAAGAAATTGGAGAGAATATTGGTAGCGTATAGCTCATGCTCGCAGGGCCGCTAAACGAGTGCTGACTGCCCTTGATATCGACCTTCCCCGGTGCGTGAATTTCGATATCGCCATCCTTGATTCGGATATATGCACCACCGGATGTCAGCAGAATTTCCTCTTTCGCTACTCCCTCAATCGTCGCCGTCGCCGATAACACCTTCACCGTCTTCTGCGCGACTAGCTCAATGTTGTCATCCTGCGCGTTTACCTCCACCTTCCCCTTCGCTGCAAACAGTTTCATTCCTGCGTTCTGCACAAACAGGCTGATTTTCTCCGCGACGCTCGCAACTAGCGACTTCCCGCTGGCAACGAACACGCTTTGCCCACTAACGATATTGGTATGCTGATCGCTCGACACATGCACCGATTGCTGAGTAGACAATGCAATACCGGACGGGCTCGCAATCAGCATGAGGGGCTCCCGAAACCCGTTCGCACTGCCCGTGCCACCACCTGCTGTCCTGCCTCCCGCATGCGAGCCATGTACACGGTCTTGTGTCGCATCGGTAAATTTCTTTAGAGCACCGTGCCCCTCTGCCAGACTTTCTGCTTGATGCATCTGGCTTGCCTGTGACATCGCTTCGATCGCGCTTTCTGCGTTCACGAGTTGCTGTTGCGCCTCGCGGACGTCAAGCTGCAGGCTGTTTGCATGCTTCTGATGCGTCGTAACGTACAGCCCCTGTGCAGCGCGTACGGCACCGTATGAATCGGTTCTCAAATCGAAGCCGCTCCCAAGATATGAGCCGCGTGAGTTGCCGTTCTGGTCGATCAGATATCCCAGGTGCAGCAAGCTATTTCCCGTACTGCTGAACAATTTGGCGCGATTTTGCCCCGTTGCATCGTCAAGGACCATTTCGTTATAACCGCTCCCCGAATACTCCTTCGAACGGTAGCCAGACATGATGCCGTTGCTATGCCATTGCGGCTGAACGCTACCGTTGTAGACACGATGCAGAACGATAGGCCTATCACAATCTCCGCCTATGTAGCCCACTAGGACTTCCTCACCGACTCTCGGAACGTGCACGCTTCCGTAGCCACTGCCGGTGTCTGACTGCGCGACTCTCACCCAGCACGAGGCATTTGCGTTACCCGAGTTCTGTCGATCCCAAACGAACATGACCTTTACGCGGTTCAGTGCGTCCGTGTACACCTCTTCGCTCTGCGGCCCAACGACGATTGCCGTCTCTAACTCCATCGCTGGCTTCTTGTGCTCGAACGGGCTCCTATACGGAACCGTCACGCGCTGCGCCTCGACCTCGACCAGATAAAAACCAGCCGAGCCGTCTTCGTGAGTGACGACCTCTCCCGTTTGTTCGACCTTCGCCTGTGCTAGTTCGCTCTGCAAGCTATACGGAAAGTTCGCTTCGTGATTCGATAACGGCAGGTTGTTCTCAATGTACCGACGCACTTTGATCGCAGCGAATTCTCGCTGCCCGGCTTGATCATGATCGTGCTCAGGATGGCCAGTCAGCATGAACCGACGGCCGGCATCGATAGCCCGAACACCTCCGATACCAAGGAATCGCTTTGCCCTCGACTCCCATTCTTCTAGGTGAATCTTCGAAAGATGCTCACCGCGATCCTGGTTCAAATACGTGTAGGCACCGGTATATTCGTAGACTTCAGTCTGCTCCGGCAAATTTCCTTGACCGGCCATCGTTGGCAACGTCGTACCTTTCGGATTGACCGGAGAGGACGGCGCCTTATAGTCGAACGTGCGCGTTGTGTACACGGTACTCTGCAACGTCCGCGACCCCGCCCATTGCGTAAACGCGCCCGTTTCGCTACTTGTGCCCGATCTGGAGAATCCGACTTGTTTGGGCAAGACCTCATCAAGCGAGTAAATGTCATCGGTCACGACGAACCTATGCGACTTCCCCTCGTTGTCCTGACGCCAAAAGCCGAACAAGCCTTCTTCTTCCATCAATCGATGGACAAAATTCCAGTCCGTCTCACTCTGACGGCAGTACGAGCGCGAGGGGAGCGTCTTCAGCAAGGCGAATTCGAATTGCCCTCGCGCTTGTGGATGCGCATTGAATACATCGGTGAGGATGGCGTCAACGCTCTTGTCCTGCCAGTACCGCATATCGCTGCGGAACTTTAGGAAATGCATCCATGA
The DNA here is from genome assembly GCF_050768715.1 of Burkholderia sp. ZZQ-2. Classification (NCBI taxonomy): domain Bacteria; kingdom Pseudomonadati; phylum Pseudomonadota; class Betaproteobacteria; order Burkholderiales; family Burkholderiaceae; genus Burkholderia; species Burkholderia sp. ZZQ-2. Next base: position 5,121 of record NZ_LDVA01000288.1, read on the forward strand.
AGCGAAAGCCAATTGGTAACTTGAAAGGCTTCCGTCAGCACCAAGCCTACGAGCTGTATGGATGTATCCGCTGATCGGCAGATACGACTTGTTCGCTTGCTGCACCCAAAGCGTCATCGGCTGAGCGATCAACGTTTTGAGTTCAATATCGCCTGCTGTCGATACCATGTCGAGCGTGACACTGAAGTCACGGCCAAGCTCGGAATAAGTCACGGCTCGGCGCGGAACAAGCGCGTTCTCCGGCAGCGATGGGATGCTCGTCTTGAGCAGGCGATCTTGCTGGATCAGGCCGCCACGAATCGCCTGAGCCACTTCGGTCATGTTCATGCGTTATCCATCTTCTTGTATTTTGCAGACCAGCGACGGCCCGCGCTCTCACGGGGACGGCTCCCCGGCAATGTCGCTGCGATTTTAGCAGCGTCGCTCGGTCATAAACGAAGAAGCAGTGGGATGTCGTGGGCAAAGCTCCCCGAGTTTGCGACCTATCCGAAAACTGTGCCAAGGCGGCGACACTCCTTTGGTCGGAGTACGTTGAAGCCGCTTGCGGAAATTGCGCCGATATCCAGCGGATCAGAAATTGTCATCCCCCCCCCCCCAAAAAAAGGCCGGCGTAGGGCTTAGCGTAGAGACCAACGATTTTTCATGACGTCATCTGTGATCGATCGTCATCGACATGTCGGCGGCATTCCTGTGAACGTAAGACGAGAGGAGCCGCTAGTGTAAGGCAGCCCGCGCGCGCGCCCGGTTGCGGCGCATCGTGCTGCCGTGCCGCATTGGTCGTCGGAATCGGCCAAGGCATGACGCACACCGCACACCGCATCCCGGTGGTGCGCGCATTTTGAACTAGGCTATATGAACGCGCGGAACCCGGGCATGTGCCATGCCTGCACTCCGCGCGCGGACGATCGCGCGTCGCGCGCAAGCCGCGGCGCGGGCGTCGTGACGATTCCCATTTGACGGAGACGAACATGTCGATTCGACTAGGCGAGGACGCGCCCGATTTCACCGCGGAGACCACCGAGGGAACGATCCGCTTTCATGAATGGATCGGCGACCATTGGGCGATCCTGTTTTCCCATCCGAAGGATTTCACGCCGGTATGCACGACCGAACTCGGCTACATGGCCGGGCTCAAGCCGGAATTCGACAAGCGCAACACGAAGATCATCGGGCTGTCGATCGATCCGGTCAGCGATCACCGGAAGTGGGTGGCGGATATCGCCGAGACGCAGGGTCACGCGGTCAACTATCCGCTGATCGGCGACGACGAGCTGAAGGTCGCGAAGCTGTACGACATGATTCATCCGAACGCGAGCGGCGGCCCGCGCACGGCGGTCGACAACGCGACCGTGCGCTCGGTGTTCGTCATCGGGCCGGACAAGAAGGTCAAGGCGATGCTCGTTTATCCGATGAGCGCGGGACGCAATTTCGACGAGGTGCTGCGCCTGCTCGACGCGTTGCAGCTCAACGCGCAGCATACGGTGGCGACGCCGGTCAACTGGCGGCCCGGCGACGATGTCATCATTCCGACGTCGGTGTCGGACGATGCGGCGAAGCAGAAATATCCTCAGGGCTTCCGGACGCTGAAGCCGTACCTGCGTTACGTGACGCAGCCGGGCTGACGCGCCGTGCCGGCCGGATGCCGGCAGTGCAGGACCACGACGGGGCGGCCCGCGCGGCGGCCGCGGCGACAGCGGCGGCGCGGGCCGGACAATGCGCATCAACCAGCGACGGAGCGATTTCGCGATGATCTTCCGGCAACTCTTCGACCCGCAATCGTCGACGTATACGTACCTGCTCGCCGACCGCGCGTCGCGCGAAGCGCTGCTGATCGATCCGGTGTTCGAGCAGGTGCGCCGCGACGCGGCGCTGCTCGACGAGCTCGGGCTGCGGCTCGTCGCGACCGTCGACACGCACGTGCATGCCGATCACGTGACGGGCGCGTGGCTGCTGAAGCAGCGCACGGGCAGCACGATCGCGATCTCGGCCGCGAGCGGCGCGCAGGGCGCCGATCGTTACCTGAACGACGACGACCGCTGTGCGTTCGGCGCGCGCTACCTGACCGTGCGCGCGACGCCCGGCCACACGAGCGGCTGCATCAGCCTCGTGCTCGACGACGAATCGATGGCGTTCACCGGCGATTGCCTGCTGATCCGCGGCACCGGCCGCACCGACTTCCAGCAGGGCGACCCGCGCGCGCTGTATCGCGCGGTGCACGGCCGGCTTTTCACGCTGCCGGCCGCGTGCCTGCTGTATCCGGCGCACGACTATCGCGGGCTCACGGTGACGAGCGTCGGCGAGGAGCGGCGCTTCAATCCGCGCCTCGGCGGCGATCTGAGCGAAGACGATTTCGCGGGCTACATGCGCAACCTCGGGCTCGCGCACCCGCGCCAGATCGATGTCGCGGTGCCGGCGAATCTGCAATGCGGCGTCGCCGCGAACGCGCCCGATGCGCAGGCGGCACCCGACTGGGCGCCGCTCGTCTATACGTTCGCCGGGTTCTGGGAAATCGATCCGCAATGGCTCGAGGATCATTTGCAGGCGGTGCAGGTGGTCGACGTGCGCGAGCCGGACGAATTCACGGGCCCGCTCGGTCACCTGCCCGGCGCGATGCCGATTCCGCTCGGCGAACTGGCCGCGCGTGCCGGCGAGATCGCGCGCGACCGGCCGGTCGTGACCGTGTGCCGGGCCGGCGGGCGATCCGCGCAGGCGACCGTGATCCTGCTGAAAGCCGGCTTCGACACGGTTGCCAATCTCGGCGGCGGGATGCTGCGCTGGCGTGCCGAGGGGCGCGTCGTGATGGACGGCCGGTCGTAACGGCACAAGTCGCACGACAAAAAATTCCGGACCGCTGTCGAAACGGCCGGGTGCCGTTCGTCGTCAAGGTATCCGATCACGTGGCGCCGCACGACGCGGCGCCGAAACCCGGAGAGACCGCACGATGATACCGACGCTTTACGCCCATCCCTTTTCGTCCTACTGCCAGAAGGTGCTGACCGCGCTGTACGAGAACGGCACGCCGTTCGCGTATCGCGTGCTCGCGCACGACGATCCGAAGCCGATGCAGGAACTGGCCGCGCTGTGGCCGCTGAAGCGCTTTCCGGTGCTGGTCGATGCCGGCCGCACCGTGATCGAGGCGTCCATCATCATCGAGTACCTCGGCCTGAACCATCCGGGCCCCGTGCGGCTGCTGCCCGACGATCCGCACGCGGCGCTCGAGGTGCGCACGATGGATCGTTTCTTCGACAACTACGTGTCGACGCCGCAGCAGAAGGTCGTGTTCGACGCGCTGCGGCCGGAAGCCGAGCGCGATGCGCGCGGTGTCGCCGATGCGCGCGCGATGCTCGACACGTCGTATGCGTGGCTGGACAGGAAGATGGCCGATCGCGAATGGGCGGCCGGCGACCGCTTCAGCCTCGCCGACTGCGGCGCGGCGCCGTTCCTGTTCTATGCGGACTGGACGCACCGGATCGATCCGTCGTTCGCGAACGTGATCGCGTATCGCAAGCGTCTGCTGGCGCGGCCGTCGTTTGCGCGCGCGGTCGACGAGGCGCGGCCGTATCGCCCGTTCTTTCCGCTGGGCGCGCCCGATCGCGACTGAACGGCGCGGGCGTTGCGCGGCGCGCCGACGCCGCGCATGGCCGGCAGCGCGTGCCGGGGCGACGGAACGAAAGCAGCGGCAGCATCGCGGCGTCCCCCGTTACATCGTGCGGGTGGCCGACTGCGCGAGCGTCAGCAGTTCGTCGAACTGCGTGATCAGCTCGAAGCACAGCAGGAACGCGAGCGTATAGGCCGGCGCGGGGAAGCGCCGGATCGTCGCCAGCACCTGCGGCGCGAAGCGCGAGCGGATCGCGTCGCGCGTCAGCAGCCACGCGATCGCGATGCCGATCGCGGCGCCGGCGATCAGGTCGGTCGGGTAGTGGAAGCCGAGATAGGCACGCGGTACGCAGATGAACACGACCGCATACAGCAGCGCGAGCACGCCGACGCGGCGCGCGATGATGAAGATGCCGGTGGCGATCGCCATCCACAGCATCGCGTGATCGCTGGGAAACGAACTCCATGCCTGCAGCGTGGCCGCGCGCAGGCCTGCCGACGGGAAGTGCAGGTGCAGTTCGGGGTTGTAGATCGGCCGCACGCGGAACGGCAGCACCTGGGCGAGCAGCCGGCCGAACGCGAGCGCAATGAGCCCGCTCGCGATCGTCGCGACGACCAGCTCGCGTTGCCGCTCGCGGTTCGGGCCCGGCTGGAACCACAGCCAGCACAGCACGGGAATGAGCACGAAGCCCTTGAACGTGTACAAGCCCGCGATCACGCGGATCGCGTGATTCATCAGCGGTCCGAACGTGATGTGGGTGAGGAAGGTCTGGATCGTGGTATCGAAATTGTTCATGTCGTGCGATCCCGGCGGACGCCCGATGCATCGCGCGCGGCCGGCCGGATCTGGAAGCGCGCTCGCACCGGAGCGCAACGGGGGGCAAGTATGTCACCCGTTATTTCGAAGAAAATGCGAAAAAATACCGGGAATCCCCTGATGAAACGGGGCTTTGCGATGGGGCCGGATGGGCGGGCGCCGTGTGGCGGGGGGATCGGAATCGTCCGATATTTCCGCGTCGATGCGCGCGACCATCGGAAAAATAATCGGTAGAACTGGACAGTCGCGCGGGCCGGTGTGGATCTTGCACCGGATGAGCGGTTCTCGCGCCGGATGCGCGCGAATCTGTCGGGTCGCGCGGCGTCATGCGTGCGCCGATCGAAAATAAAAGAAAAGGCGGGCAAGCCCTGTGGGGCTGCCCGCCACGTGCGTGCGGTGCGGAAATTCGGCGGCGCCGGATTCGTGCCGCGAGCGCCGGGCGGCCGCGGCGCCGTCAGCCGCGCCGGATGCCTTCGGGCAGTGCGCTGATGCGGCGCACTTCGGGCGAATCGAGCCATGCGCGCGACGTCGCGCAGTCGGCGAACATGTCGGTCGCATCCTCGCCCCAGAACAGGTCGCCGTCGAGTTCGAAGGTCGGCACGCCGAATACGCCGTGCGCGATCGCATCGTCGGTGTTCGCGCGCAGCGCGTCCTTGACCGGCTGGGCTTCGACGGCCGTCACGCCTTCCGGGAAGCCGACGGCTTCGCACAGTGCGGCGAAGCCTTCCGGCGTCGACACGTCCCGGCCGTCGCGCCAGATATGCCGGAAGATCCGGCGGATCGCGTCGGGCGAACTGCCCATCGCGATCGCGAGACGCAGCGGCCTGATCGGATTGAACGGGTGCGCGGGCGGCATCCGGAACGCAATGCCGAGCTTGTCCGCGCGATATTGCGCGTGGCGATAGGTGAAGACGCGTTTCGCCGCGATCTCGGCCGGCGCTTTCTGGCCCCAGTGTGAGAGCAGTGCGCCGAGCACGATGGGCCGCGGCTCGAACGCGGCGGCGGCCGGCAACCGGTCGAACTGTTCCTGCTGCAGGTAGGCGAATGGCGACACGAAATCGAAATACCAGATGGCGGTGCGCGCGGCGTTCATGGTGGCTGCCCTCATGGGTGTCCGGTTGGCGGTGGCATGCGCGGCACGCCCGCAGGCGGCGCGCGATGCATGCATCGGCGGCCAGTGTCGCACGCGGCTGCCCTTTGCGTTGTTGCTGTAGCGCTGTTGCGTGGCGGTGCGCGCGCCGCCGGTCATGACGCCGTGTCGTCGTGGCCTGCTGCCGGCGCGAACTGCGCGAGGCTGTCACGTACGGCCGCCGCGTCGTAGCGTGCGCCTGCGCCGCCGAGCGCCACGGTCGCCTTCTGCGCGAGCGGCAGCAGCAGCGCGAGCGCTGCCGCCATGGCCGGTGCGGCGGCGAGCCGCGATTTCGGGCCCGATACGGTCAGCGCGCCGACACACTCGCCGGCCGCACCGAACACGGGTACGGACGCCGAAGCCGTCTCGGGGTCGCGCTCGCCGTACGACGCGGCCCAGAGTCGTTCGCGCACATCGTGCCATTGCGCATCCTGCGTGTCGGTGAACGCCAGCAGCACTTTCCCGGACGCGCCCTGGCGAACCGGAAATTCCTCGCCGACACGAATCGACACGCGCACCGCGCGGGCGGGCTCGACCCGGTACAGCACCGAGCGCATGTCGCCCTGGCGCACGTAGAACGATGCCGTTTCGCCGAGTTCGCGGCTGAGCGTTTCGAGCAGCGGCTCGACCACCGGGCCGACCCGGAACGAACGCTGGTACAGCGCGGCGAGCCGCAGCGGCTCGTGCCCGATCGCGTACTGGCCGTCGTCGAGCTTGCGCATGAAGCCACCATGCTCGAGCGCGGCGAGCAGGCGCAGGATCGTGCTCTTGTACAGCCCGGTGCGGCGCGACAGCTCCGCGAGCGACAGCCGGTCGTCGGTCTGCCCGAAGGCGCGGAGGATCGCGAACGCGCGATCGAGGACGGCGACGCCGCTGGACGCTTCTTCGGCCGGCGAATCGGGCTCGCTGCCGGCGTGATCGGTGTGAGTCGTAGGCACTGCCTGCTTCCTTCAGAGGATGATCGGTCGACTATATCGTTCTGTCTGGCAGAACTCAAGTTCCAGAAAATCGCAATTTCACGGGTATACCCCGCTTACAGCGCGTTCGACGCACGCTTAGAGTTCTATCTAACAGAACGATGTTCTTTCAGATGGAACGATGGAGTATCAAATGAGCGTTTCCGAATATCCGAAGGTGCTGGTCAGCGAGGTCGGGCCGCGCGACGGCCTGCAGAGCATCCGGGCCGTGATGCCGACGGCCGGCAAGCTGCGCTGGATCACGGCGCTGGCCGCGGCCGGCTTGCGCGAGATCGAGGTCGGGTCGTTCGTGCCGGCGAGGCTGTTGCCGCAGATGGCCGACGTGCGTGAGGTCGTCGCGCATGCGCTGGCGATTCCCGGGCTGCATGTCGCCGCGCTCGCGCCGAACCTGCGCGGCGCCGAGGGCGCATTCGAAGCAGGCGTGCACAAGCTGACGCTGCCGGTATCGGTGACGGAGGCGCATTCGCTGGCGAATATCCGCAAGACGCCCGCGCAGATGATCGACGAGGTGCGCGCGATCGTCGCGCTGCGCGATGCGCGGTTCCCGTCGGTGCAGATCGAGGCGGGCGTGTCGGTCGCGTTCGGCTGCACGATCGCGGGCGCCGTCAGCGACGACGAGACGATCGCGATGGCGGTGGCGATGGCCGAATGCGGGGTCGACGAGATCGGGCTGTCCGACACGAGCGGCTATGCGAACCCGGCGCAGGTGCGCCGGCTGTTTGCCCGGCTGCGCCGGGAAGTCGGCGACAAGGCGGGCGGCGCGCATTTCCACAATACGCGCGGGCAGGGGCTCGCCAACGTCGTCGCGGCGCTCGACGCGGGCGTGACGACGATCGATGCGAGCCAGGGCGGCCTCGGCGGTTGCCCGTATGCGCCGGGTGCGACCGGCAACATCGTCACCGAGGATCTCGTGTTCCTGCTCGAATCGTCGGGATTCGACACGGGTATCGACGTCGACGCCCTGCTCGCCGCGCGCGCGATCCTGCACGCGGCGCTGCCGGCCGAGGCGTTGTACGGCCATGTGCCGGACGCCGGTTTGCCGAAGGGCTTCCGTTACGCGGACGGCCGTTCTCCAGCCGCGCCGCAACCGGAAGGATGCCTGGCGGGAGTCGCGCAATGAACGGCCGCCAACCCGCTTCGATGCTGCCGTACGCCGGCGTCCGCGTGATCGAGATGACGCACATGGTGATGGGCCCGACCTGCGGGATGCTGCTCGCGGATCTCGGCGCGGAAGTCATCAAGATCGAACCGATCGCCGGCGACAGCACGCGCGCGCTGCGCGGTTCGGGCGCGGGATTCTTCGGGATGTTCAACCGCAACAAGAAAAGCCTCGCGGTCGACGTGAAGGATCCGCGCGGGCTCGAGATCGTGCTGCGGCTCGTCGCGACGGCGGACGTGTTCAGCGAGAACTTCAAGAGCGGCACGATGGACCGGCTCGGCCTCGGTTATCCGGCGCTGCACTCGCTGAATCCGCGCATCGTGTACGTGTCGCACAAGGGTTTCCTGCCGGGGCCGTACGAGCATCGCACCGCGCTCGACGAGGTGGTGCAGATGATGGGCGGCCTCGCGTACATGACCGGCCCGGAGGGGCGGCCGCTGCGCGCGGGCGCGAGCGTGAACGACATCATGGGCGGCATGTTCGGCGCGATCGGCGCGATGGCCGCGCTCGCGCAGCGCGAGCGCACCGGGCGCGGCCAGCAGGTGCAGAGTTCGCTGTTCGAAAACAACGTGTTCCTCGTGGCGCAGCACATGATGCAGTTCGCGGTGACGGGGCAGGCCGCATCGCCGATGCCGAGCCGGATTTCCGCGTGGGCCGTCTACGACGTGTTCTCCGTGAAGGACGGCGAGCAGATCTTTCTCGCGGTCGTGTCGGATACGCAGTGGGCGCTGTTCTGCGATGCGTTCGGGCTGGCTGCGCTGAAGGACGATGCGCGCCTCGCGACCAACAACCTGCGCGTGCAGGCGCGCGAGTGGCTGCTGCCCGAACTGCGCGCGCGGCTCGCGCCGCATTCGGCCGCGGAAATCGGCGCGATCTTCGAGTCGATCGGCCTGCCGTATGCACCGATCACCAAGCCGCAGGACCTGTTCGACGATCCGCACCTGCTGGCGACGGGTGGCCTCGCGGACGTGACTTTGCCGGCCGATGCGAGCAGCGCCGGGCGGCCGGTCGACACGCGCACCGCGCTGCTGCCGCTCACGCTCGCGGGCGAGCGCCTGCGGCTGCGCTCGGCGCCGCCGGCGCTCGGGCAAGACACGCGCGCGCTGCTTGGCGAACTCGGCTACACGCCGGACGAGGCGCGCGCGCTGATCGAAGCCGGCGTCGTGGCCGGGCGGCACGACGCGGACGGCGCGGCGGCGGGCGGCGCGCCGTCGCCGAACGAACTGGCGAGCGCGTAGCGCGGCCGCGATCCCCTGATCGAACAAAGGCGTCCCGACCGCGCCACGCGCGGGCGAGGATCGTCATCCCCACGGAGACAACCATGACATCCGCATTCCCGGCGCTGGCCGCCGATCGCGAGACCGATGCATCGATCGAGCAGCGGGCCGTGCGCAAGGCCGCATGGCGCTTCATCCCGCTGCTCGCGCTCGCGTATTTCTTCAATTACCTTGACCGCACGAGCGTCGGGTTCGCGGCGCTCACGATGAACCGCGATCTCGGGCTGACGGCGACGCAGTTCGGCTGGGGCGCGGGGATCATGTTCGCCGGCTACTGCGTGTTCGAGGTGCCGAGCAATCTCGCGCTGTACCGCTTCGGCGCGCGCCGCTGGCTCGCCCGCATCATGATCACGTGGGGCGTGATGGCGGCCGCGACCGCGCTTGCGACCGGGCCGACGAGTTTCTATGCGATCCGGTTGCTGCTCGGTATCGGGGAAGCCGGGTTCTTTCCGGGCGTGATCTTCTTTCTCGCCGTGTGGTTTCCGGCGAGCTACCGCACGCGGGTGCTGGCGTGGTTCACCGTGTCGACGCCGCTGTCGTCGCTGATCGGCGGGCCGCTGTCGACGTGGCTGCTGCAGCTCGACGGCGCGCTCGGGCTGGCCGGCTGGAAATGGATGTTCATCGTCGAAGGGCTGCCGGCGTGCGCGCTCGGTTTTCTCGTGCTGAAGCTGCTATCCGATTCGCCCGCGGATGCGGCGTGGCTGTCGAGCGACGAGCGTGCCGCGCTGCAGCGCGCGTTCGAGCGCGAAGGCGCGGCCGCCGGCCGCAAGAAGCGCTTCGGTGTCGCGCTGCGCGACGTGCGCGTGTACGTGCTCGCACTGATCTCGTTCGGTTTCACAATGGGTTCTTACGGGATCGGCATCTGGCTGCCGCAGATGCTCAAGGCGCACGGCATGTCGACGATGCAGACGGGCTGGCTGTCCGCGGTGCCGTACTTCTTCGCGACCGTCGCGCTGCTGTGGTGGGCGAAGCGCGTGGACCGTCGCGGCGGCCCGGTCGCGAACCTGGCGATCGGGCTGTTCATCGGCGCGGTGGCGCTCGGCGTCTCGACGCACTTCCTGACGCTCGGCCCCGCACTCGCCGGCATCACGCTGGCGCTGGTCGGCACGATCGCCGGCCGCACGATCTTCTACACGCTGCCCTCGCGCTTCCTGTCCGGCCAGGCGGCGGCCGGCGGGCTTGCGCTGATCAACTCGATCGGCGCGCTCGGCGGCTTCGCGGGCCCTTATCTCGTCGGCTACCTGAAGGACGGCTTCGGCACCTTTACCGCCGGCATGCTCGGCCTCGCGATCGTGCTCGCGATCACGACGCTGCTGACGCTGTCGCTGTATGCGTTCGACCGGAGCGAATGACATGGACACGACGCTTTCGATCAAGCGGCGCCGGCTGCTCGGCGCGGCCGCCGCATCGCTCGCGCTGCCCGCGTTCACCGAGACGCGCGCGGCGACCCAGGAGGGAGTTTCCCGCATGACGACGCAAAGCAACTATCTGGCGGTCCGCCCCGACTGGCTCGCGTCGGCGCTCGAACCCGTGCTCGAGCCCGACCTGCCGATCGTCGACGCGCATCATCATTTCTATGAGCGGCCGGGCTGGATCTACATGCTCGACGACTATCTGGAGGACGCGCGCTCAGGCCACAACCTCCAGGCGTCCGTCTACATGCAGGCGCAGACGCGCTATCGCGATGCGGGCCCGGTCGAACTGAAGCCGGCGGGCGAGACGGCCTACGTTGCCGGCGTGACCGAGCCGTTGCAGCAGCACGGCCGTCCGGCTGTCGCGAAAGGCATCGTCGGCCATGCGGACCTGCGTCTCGGCGAGCGCGTGCGCGAGGTGCTCGAAGCACATCTCGAAGCCGGACGCGGGCGGTTTCGCGGCGTTCGTCACCTGACGACCTGGGATGCCGATCCGACGCTCGCCAATCCGCTATCGGCGGTGCCGCGCGGCATGCTGCTCGATTCCGCGTACCGGGCGGGCGTCGCGCAACTCGCGCCGCTCGAGCTGTCGTACGACGCGTGGCTGTTCTTTCCCCAGCTACCTGAACTGTTCGAGCTTGCGAAGGCGAATCCCGATACGCGCATCATCGTCAATCACTGCGGCGGCGTCGTACGGATCGCGAGTTATGCCGACAAGCGGCCGGAGGTGTTCGAGCGCTGGTCGGCGTCGATGCGCGCGCTCGCACGGCTGCCGAACGTGTACGTGAAGGTCGGCGGGCTCGGGATGCGCATCAACGGCTTCGATTTCGAGAAAGGCGCGCGGCCGCCGTCTTCCGTGCAACTCGCCGACGCGTGGAAGCCGTGGATGATGACCTGCATCGACGCGTTCGGCCCCGAGCGCTGCATGTTCGAGAGCAATTTTCCGGTCGACAAGGGCTCGTATTCGTTCGTGAACGGCTGGAATGCGTTCAAGCGCCTGACGGCGCAGGCAAGCCCGGACGAGCGCGACGCGCTGTTCCGCGGCACGGTCACGCGGGCTTACCGGCTCGGCTGACGCGCGTCGCGACGACAGGCCCGGCGCTTGCTCACTCCGCTTCCACCAGCGCCGCCAGCCTCGCCAGCGCCATTTGCCAGCCGGTTTCGTTGTCGGCGACCGGCACGCCGGGCGGCACCCCGTCGTGCACGGCGTCCACGCGCGTGCCGCCCGCTTCGTCGGACAGCGTGATCGTGATCGTCATGGCGCCGCGCAGCATCGGATCGTCGGTTTCGAACACGTCGATCTCGACGATCTGCTCGTCCGGCACGAGCGTGACGAAGCGGCCGTGATAGGTATCGGTGCGCGCGGTGGTCTTGCCGGTGCCGGCCGACGGTGCGTCGTAGCTCAGCGACACGCGCAGCGCGCCGCCTTCGCGCGCGTCGTACGCATGCACGCGGCACGTCATGCCGTCGGGCACCTTCCATTGTTCGACTGCGTGCGGATCGAGCAGCGCGCGGTAGACGCGCCCGCGCGGGGCGTTCAGGTGCCGGCTGACCCGGGTCGAATGCGTGTGCGTGTGCAACATGTCGCCTCCCGCGGAGCGCGCGCGACGGTGCACGTCGGCGGCCGGCGTGTCGTCGCGCTTCCTTCAGGAATCCTAGGCGCGCACGAGGCGGCATGCAATGAGCGCGCACCCGGCCGCGCTCAGCGCAGCGCGGCCGCGAAGGCGTCGAGCTGCGTGATGCAGGTGTTCCAGCCCTCGAAGAAGCCGAGCGCTTCATGGCGCTCGCGCGTGGCGGCGTCCGGATGCATCACGCGCGCCTCGTAGCGGCTGCCCGCATCGTCGTCGGCCATCGTGATGACTGCCGTGAACCCCATCCACGGCACTTGCGGCCGCCAGCCGCCCGCGAGCATCGACGTGAACGCGATGCGCGATTCGGGCACGATTTCGAGGAAGCAGCCGGGGTTGTCGCTCGTGCCGCCGTCGGGGCCGCGCATGAACGTGTGGAAAGCGCCGCCCGGACGCAGGTCGAATGCGCGCACTTCGGTGGTCCACGGTTTCGGGCACCACCATTCCTTCAGCAGTTCGGGGTCGGTCCACGCACGCCACAGCGCGTGGCGCGGCGCGTGCAACGTGCGCGTGATGACGAGATCGTGGGCTTCAGCGGGGTCGACGGGGCTGGCTGACATCGTGCTCCTCCTGGTGACGGCGTTCGACGAATTCGACGAGACGATCGGATCGTGCTTCCCACAGCGCGCGCTGCGCGGCGAGCCATGCCTCGGCCTCGGCGAGCCGGCTGCCGACCAGTGTGCAGGTGCGCGAGCGGCCGGATTTCCGGGTGTGCACGAGGCCGCTGCGCTCGAGCACGGCCACGTGCTTCATGAACGACGGCAGCGCCATGTCGAACGGCTCGGCTAGTGCGGAGACAGTCCGCTCGCCCTGGCCGAGCGCGCCGACGATCGCGCAGCGCGTCGGATCGGCGAGGGCGTGGAAGACGTCGCTGATGCCGGGTTGAAAGTTAGCCATGTGGCTAAGTGTAGGCAATGCGAACGGCGATGCAACGGAAATTTTCGTCGCGTAGGATGATGGGGCGGTAACACGCGCCGACCGGGCGCGGTATCGCCGCATGCCTGCTGCCGTTGCGCGAGCCGCGACGATCGGCCGGTGTTCTTTCCGATCCGGCCGCCCGCCGAACCCGTGCGGGCGGCCCACCTGATTACGGGGATGGCATGACCGAATCCGTTACCGTCCGCCGCGTCGACGCGGGCGAAGCGATGACCTGCGTCGATGCGCTGGCCGACGTGCTGATCGATTGCGTCGAGGGCGGCGCGTCCGTCAGCTTCATGTTGCCGATCGGGCGGCCGACCGCCGTCGCGTTCTGGACCCACGTCGCGAACGGCGTCGCGAACGGCGAGCGCATCCTGCTCGTTGCCGAGGACGCGGCCGGCCGGATCGTCGGCACCGTGCAGGTCGTGACCGCGCAGCCGGAGAACCAGCCGCATCGCGCGGATATTGCGAAGATGCTCGTGTCGCGGCACGCGCGCCGGCAGGGCATCGCCGGGCGGCTGATGGCGGCGGCCGACGCGGCCGCGCGCGACGCAGGCAAGACCGTGCTCGTGCTCGATACCGTGACGGGCGGCGACGCCGAGCGGCTGTACGAGCGGGCCGGCTGGCAGCGCGTCGGCGTCGTGCCGAACTATGCGTTGATGCCCGACGGCACGCCCTGCGCGACGACGGTTTTCCACAAGCAACTCGCGTAACGGGGCGCGCGATGCAGCCCGTCGCTCCCGCGCTCCTGTTCCTTACGCTCGCGGCCGGTCTCGTCGCGCTGCTCGCGCCTGCGTGGCTCGCGGCCGCGTGGCGACGCCGCACGCAGGTGCCGCTTCGCGTGTTTTTCTACGGGATGCTGACCTTCTTCGTGTTCCAGCCGGTACTGCGCATGTCGTGGCAGATTCCGCTGTACCGCTGGCTTGCTCACGACCCGCGCTGGCACCTGCCGATGCTCGTGTTCGCGGCATTGACGGCCGGGCTCTTCGAGGAATGCGGGCGCTGGGTCGCCTTCCGGTATCTGCTGCCGAAGCGGCATGATGCGCCGACGGCCGTGATGCTCGGGCTCGGGCACGGCGGACTGGAGGCGATGCTGCTGGTCGGCGTCGGGTTTCTCGCGCTCGGCACGGCTTATCTGCTCGCGCACGCGGGTGTCGTGGTGCCTGAGGGCGTGCAGTCGCTGGTCGGGTCGCAGTTCGCGGGCATGACGCTCGCGTCGCCCGTTCTCGCGTTGCTCGAGCGCACGAGCGCGCTGGCCGCGCATGTGGGGCTGTCGCTGATCGTGCTGCAGACGTTCGTGCGCGGAACGAAGCGCTGGCTGGTGTATGCGATTGCGCTTCATTTCGTGTTCGACCTCGTTGTCGTGCTGCTGACGCGGTACTGGCATGTCGATACGGTGCTGGTCGAGGCGACCCTGTTCGTGTGCAGTGTCGTGCTCCTGTTGCTGGGCATTCGCTGGAGCCGCCGGGCGGCGGGTGCCGGAGGCGCGAGCACGGGGCACGTCGCGTGACGGGCAGGGGGCGTGTCCGCTGTTTGCAGCGGGTTCGGCCGCCGGATGGCCGGCGCTTCTGATTATCCAGGCGGCATCAGCGGGTAAAAGGTCCCCGGTTCGACGAAACGGCAGGTCTGAACGGCAAGCGCCGGAATGTCTCCCCGGTCGCGGCGAGCGCAGGGGCCCGGGGCGACCGGGCTCCATCCGGGAAATCAGGCAGGGCCGGGGACGTCGCCAGTCCGATATAGTCACGCAGGAAGATTTCAGCAGCACGCCCCGGAACCCCCGCCTCGATGAAACGCTCCCATATCGTCTACGCCCTCACGGGCCTGCTTGTCGCGCTGCCGATTGCCGCGTATGCGCTGGTCAAGCCGCTGCGCGTCGTCGCGCCTGCGCTGGTCCCCGGCGTGTCGTGCCCGAGCGCCGATATCTGCACGGACGATGCCGCGAGGCTCGGCGACGCACGGCAGCTCTATCGCGACGGTTATGCGCGCGCGGCGGCAGCCGTCGGTGCGTTCCGGGAAGCGCCGCGCGTCGTGTTCTGTTCGACCCGCGCGTGCGCCGATGCATTCGGCCTCGGCCAGCGCGCGGCGCTGACGCTCGGGAATTTCGGCGTGGTTGTCGCACCGCGCGGCTGGCAGACCTACTTTCTCGCGCACGAGCTGATCCATCACCGCCAAGCGGAAGTGCTCGGCAACCTGGCCGTCGTGACCAAGCCGCGCTGGCTGATCGAAGGGATGGCGTATTCGCTCAGCGACGATCCGCGCCATCCGCTGGCGGAGCCGTTCGAAGCGTGGCGCACGCGTTTCGGCGCATGGCATGCGGCGCTGGGCGGGCAGCCGCTGTGGGAGGCCGCGCGGGCGGTCGAATAGCGGGGCAAGGGCGCCGAGCGCGCCGTCTTGCCCCGCCGTCTGCCCGTCATGCCGGCGCGACCGGATCGTCGCGCCCGGCGGTGAGCGCGTCCCGCCCCGCCGCGAGGATTTCGTCGGCCAGCGCGGGCTCGGTGCCGGCGATCGCGCGCGACAGCACGAGCGCGCCGACCATCTGGCTGAAGACGGCGATCGCGTCGCGACGCGTCTGCGCCGGCGTCCGGCCTTCGACGGCCACCATCCGTTCCAGCCGGTCGAGATACGTGGCGAGGCCGTGCGCGTAGCACGCACGCGCCGCATCGGTCAGTCGCGGCGCATCGCCCGCGAAACCGGACAGCGGGCACCCGGCCTCGACGTTGTCGCGATGCGCGGCCGACAGATACGACGCCACCTGCGCGTCGAGACTGCCGGCGTTCGGCGAATCCGCGCGGTCCTGCATGGCCTTTTCCATCACCTCGGCGACCAGCGCGTCTTTCGACTTGAAGTGGTTGTAGAAGCCGCCCTGCGTGAAGCCGGCTTCCTTCATCAGCTCCGTGAGTCCTACCGCGTCGACGCCGCGCACGCGGAACAGCCGCTCGGCGGCTGCAACGATCGCGCTCCGGTTCTCGGCAGCCTGCTGTCTTGAAACGCCCATCGATCCCTCCCTGATTTTTGCCGATCGCGTCGATTGAAAATCACAATGGCGACCACCATTGACATGAGCGGATTGCGTGAACACAATGCACGGCAAAGACAATGGTGATCGACATTGACATCGAGTGTAGCCGACTTGGCGGAGGGTGCAAAGCCGCTGCCGGAGCGGCCGATGGCAATCGATCGGCGTCTTGGGCGCCGCCGGGGCACGTGTATCGGGCAACGGGCGGCTCGCCGTCTGCCGGCGGCGTACCGGTTCGGAACGCAATGGCAGCCTGGTTTTTCACCGGATCTCACGCGCGCGGCGAGCCGGCGCGCATGCGATTCATCATGCGAAAGGAAGCGTCATGAAGATCGAAGGTGCAGTGGTGTTCGTCACGGGTGCGAATCGCGGGCTCGGGCTCGAGTTCGCGAAGCAGGCGCTTGCGAGAGGGGCGCGCAAGGTCTATGCGGCGGCGCGCGATCCGGCCACCGTGACGCTGCCGGGCGTCGTGCCGGTGAAACTCGACGTGACCGATCCGGCGGCCGTCGCGGCGGCGGCCGACGCGGCGCGCGACGTCACGCTGCTGATCAACAACGCGGGTATCGCGCGACTCGGCAGCCTGACGGACGACGGTGCGACCGACGCATTGCGCGACCACTTCGAAACCAACGTGTTCGGGATGCTGGCGATGTCGCGCGCGTTTGCGGGCATCCTCGCCGGCCATGGCGGCGGCGCGATCCTGAACATCCTGTCCGTCGCGAGCTGGGTGAACCGGCCGATCCTGTCGGGCTACGGCGTGTCGAAATCGGCCGCGTGGGCGCTGACCAACGGGCTGCGCCATTCGCTGCGCGAGCAGCGCACGCAGGTCGTCGGGCTGCATGCCGGCTTCATCGATACCGACCTGACGGCCGGCCTCGACGTGCCGAAGGCGACGCCGGCCGACGTCGTGCGCCAGGCGTACGAAGCGATCGAAGCAGGGGAAGAAGAAGTGTCGACCGACGAGTTCACGCGGCAGGTGAAGGCCACGCTGTCGTCGGGCGTCTATCTGGAAGAACCGGCGCCGCGTTGACGCCGCCGGAGCCTCGAACCCGCCTCCCGCGCCGCGTATGCGGTACGGGCGGCGGGTCGGGCCGTCAGGCCGTGGTGTCGATGATGCCCGGGATCTTCACGTCCGGGTTCACGTCCGCGTCGTAGTCGACGCCGGCGATCTCGAAGCCGAACAGCCGCAGGAACTCGGTCTTGTAGCCGGCGAAGTCGGTCAGCTCGTACAGGTTGTCGTTCGTCACGTGGTTCCATTGCGCGACGACCTTCGCCTGCACCTGCGGATCGAGCTCCTTGTAATCCGCGCGCAGGCGGCCTTCCTCGTCGACGTGCGGCGTCGCACCGTACAGGCTGTCCTTGAACAGCCCGTACACCTGCTCGATGCAGCCTTCGTGCGTGCCGGTTTCCTTCATCGTCTTGAACAGCAGCGACAGGTACAGCGGCATCATCGGGATCGCCGAGCTCGCCTGCGTGACGACGGCCTTCAGCACCGACACGCGCGCATCGCCGCCGTGCGCGGCCAGCTTGTCGCGGATCGACAGCACCTTCTTGTCGAGATCCTTCTTCGCTTCGCCGATCGAGCCGTTCCAGTAGATGTCGTGCGTGATCTGCTCGCCGAGATACGTGAACGCGGTCGTCTTCGCGCCGTCGGCCAGCACGCCGGCTTCATCGAGCGCGTCGATCCACATCTGCCAGTCCTCGCCGCCCATCACGGCGACGGTGCCGTCGATCTCTTCCTGCGTCGCCGGTTCCAGCGTGACGTCGCGGATCACTTCCTTGTCGGTGTCGAGGCCGCGGAACGTGACCGTCTTGCCGATCGGCTTGAGCGTCGAGCTGATGGTTTCGCCCGTCTTCGGATGCGTGCGGCGCGGCGCCGCGAGGCTGTAGACGACGAGATCGACCTTGCCGAGATCCTGCTTGATGGTGTCGATCGTGACCTGCTTGACCTTGTCGGAGAATGCGTCGCCGTTGATGCTGCGCGCATAGACCCCTTTTTCGGCGGCGAATTTCTCGAACGCGGCGCTGTTGTACCAGCCGGCCGTGCCCGGCTTCGTTTCGCTGCCGGCGCGCTCGAAGAACACGCCGAGCGTGTCCGCGCCCGAGCCGAATGCGGCCGAGATCCGGGCGGCGAGGCCGTAGCCGGTCGACGCGCCGATCACGAGCACCTTTTTCGGGCCGTTGGCGATCGGGCCGTGCGAAGTCACGTAGTCGATCTGTTCCTTGACGTTGGCTTCACAGCCGACCGGATGAGTCGTCACGCAGATGAAGCCACGCACGCGCGGTTTGATGATCATGGAAACCCTCTAGTCAGAAAGGCAGAAACGGCCTGAAATCGGAAAAATCCCGCGCATTGTAATGGAAGCGGCCGATCGCGGGCGGGCGCGGCCGGAACCTGGCGGATCGTCCGGTTATTTCTCTCTTGACAGAAATAACTGAAATGCCTAAATTTCACGCCATGGAACTCACACCGATTGCCGAACGATTCATTCTCCACTGGGGCGAAATGGGCTCGCGGTGGGGCGTCAACCGCACCGTCTCGCAGATCCACGCGCTGCTGTATCTGGCCGGCCGGCCGGTCGCGGCCGACGAGATCGCCGAGACGCTCAACGTCGCGCGCTCCAACGTCAGCACGAGCCTGAAGGAGCTGCAGGCATGGCGGCTCGCGAAGGTCGTGCATGTGCTGGGCGATCGCCGCGACCACTTCGAGACGTCGACCGACATCTGGGAACTGTTCAAGCTGATCGTCGAAGGGCGGCGGCAGCGCGAGATCGAGCCGACGCTCACGGTGCTGCGCGATTGCCTGACGAATCCGGAGATCGCGAACGAGAGCCGCGAGACCGAGCAGCGCATCCGCGACACGCTGCAGTTCGTCGAGACGCTCACGACCTGGTCGGACGAGATGCTGCGGCTCAAGCCCGATACGCTGATGAAGGCGCTCGGCATCGGCGCGAAGATCAGCCAGACGGTCAGGCGCAAGCCGTCGAAGTAAGCGTTACGCGCAGTGCGGGCAGGCAGCCCGCTTTTTTTGGGGTTCGTATTTCTGTCTGTACAGAAATAACTGTAAGTAGAGGATGAAAATGAACGTTGTCTTGCCGTCGACCTGCCCGCAGGGCCGCACCGGGGCGCGCCGCATGACGGTCCTCGTGTGCGGCGCGAACGGCTTCATCGGGCGGGCACTGTGCGCGCAGCTCGAAGCCGGCGGCCATCGCGTGCTGCGCGGCGTGCGGCATGCGGCCGGCCCGTGCGACGTCGCGATCGACTTCGCCGCCGACATCGATCCCGACGCGTGGCTCGCGCGGCTGAAGGGCGTCGACGTGGTGATCAATGCGGTCGGCATCCTCGCCGATCGGCGCGGCGCGACGCTCGACGCCGTGCACCGTGCCGCGCCGTGCGCACTCTTTACCGCGTGCTGCCGCGCCGGCGTGCGGCGCGTGATCCAGATCTCGGCGCTCGGCGTCGAGCGCGGCGGCACGCGCTACTTCGCCAGCAAGCTGGCCGCCGACCGCTTCCTGCAGACGCTGCCGATCGACTTCAGGATCGTGCGGCCCGCGCTCGTCTACGGCACGGACGGCGCGTCCGCGCGGTTTTTCCGGATGCTCGCGAGCCTGCCCGTGCAGGTGCTGCCGGCGGGCGGCCGTCAGCGGCTGCACCCCGTGCACGTCGACGATCTCGCCGAAGTCGTCGCGCGGCTCGTCGTGCAACCGGGCGATGCGTCGGCGGCCGGTCGCGCGGTGATCGACGTGGTCGGCAACGACGAAGTCGAATACCGCGAGATGCTGGCCCGCTACCGTGCCGCGCTGGGATTTCCGCCGGCCGCCCGCGTGACGCTGCCGGGCCCGCTGGCCGGCGCGGCGGCCGCGTTGCTCGGCACGCTGCCGGGCGCGATGTTCACGCGCGACACGTGGACGATGCTGCGTGGCGGGAACACCGGCGATCCGGCCGCCGTCACGACCATGCTCGGCCGGCCGCCGCGCGGGATCGACGGCTTCATCGGCACGGAAGCCGCCGCGCTGCGTCGCGACGCGCTGGCGATGTGGCGTCGGCCGTTGCTGCGCGGCGCGCTCGCGATCGTGTGGATCTGGACGGCCATCGCCAGCGCGTTCATCCATCCGCTGCCCGCGAGCCTCGCGCTGCTCGCGCCTGCGCACCTCACGGGGCTGCCCGCGCTGATCGCGCTGTACACGGCCAGCGCGCTGGACTTCGCGTTCGGCATCGCGACCGTCGCCGCGCCTTCACGGCGCCTGTGGGCAGCGCAAGCGGCGCTGATCGTCGCGTACTCGGCCGTCATCGCGGTCACGATGCCGGCGCTGCTCGCCGAGCCGTTCGGCCCCGTGCTCAAGAACGTGCCGATTCTCGCGATCCTGTTGATCCTTTTTTCAGAAGAAGAACAAGCATGAATACCTATCTCGTCATCAAGGCGCTTCACATCCTGTCCTCGGTGCTGCTGGTCGGCACCGGCTTCGGCACCGCGTTCTACCTCTTTTTCGCGAACCGCACGCAGTCGGTGCCCGCGATCGCGGCCGTGTCGCGCCTCGTGGTGCGCGCGGACTGGTGGTTCACGACGCCGGCCGTGATCTTCCAGCCGGCATCCGGGCTCTGGCTCGCGCACACCGCCGGCTGGCCGTGGCATACGCCGTGGCTGCTCGCATCGATCGTGCTGTATGCGATCGCCGGGGCGTGCTGGCTGCCGGTCGTGTGGCTGCAGCTCGAACTTGCGTCGATGGCGAAGCTCGCCCATGCGAACGGCGACGCCGCATTGCCGGAGCGCTACTGGCGCTATGCGAAGCGCTGGGAACTGCTCGGCTACCCGGCGTTCTTCGCGATGCTGTCCGTCTACTTCCTGATGGTGCTCAAGCCGATGTAAGCGCGTGGCCGCCGCCGCACGGGAGCGGCGGTACGGCGTGCGGGAAAGCAGTCGATCGATTCACGATGCACGCAAAGACAAGAAGGAATGCGAATCATGGAATCAAGTGAACTGGTGCTGTACTTCGACGGACGATGTCCGTTATGTGTCGCGCAGATACGGCGTCTCGGCGCCCGCGACGCGCAGCAGCGGCTGGCTTTCGTCGATATCGCCGGGCCGGGCTTCGACCCGGCGCCGCTGGGTGTCGGCCTGCCCGCGCTGAATCGCGAGCTTCATGCGCGTCTGCCGGACGGACGCATGCTGACCGGTGTGGACGGCATCCTCGCCGCCCATGCGCTGACCGGGCGCGGCTGGCTCGTCCGGCTGCTTCGCGTGCCGGTCGTGCGCGGTGTGCTGGCACCGCTGTATCGCCGCTTCGCGCGCAACCGGCACGCCGTTTCGCGCTGGCTCGGCTATCGCGCCGAAGCGGCGTGCGACGGGCCGGCGTGCGGTAGCGACCGTGCCGCCGAACCCGAGGCCGATCGTCCCGCGCGCGATGACATGCGCCGCATCGTGGTGACCTGGATGTATGGCGCGGCGCTCGCCCATCTGCTCGTCGGCATCGCCGTTCCGTGGGTGGCCGGCACGCCGTGGCTCGACGCGTATCACCGCGTCATCGAGCTGCATTTCTGGGCGGGCACGGCGCCCGGCCCGGCACGCGCGCAGCAGGTCTGGTGGATGTCGCTGATCGGCGCGACGGTGCAATGCGCGTCGGTCTGGATGCTGGCGCTCGTCCACCTCGGCAACCGGCTGCGCCGGCGGGAAGTGTGGGGATGGCTGCTGGCCGGCCTGGCGATCTGGGCGCCGCAGGACATGCTGTTTTCATTGCAGGCCCGAGTATCGGGCCACGTGGCGATCGACGCGGCGACACTCGTCGCGATGGTGCCGCCACTTGTGTGGCTGTGGAGGAGGGATACCCCATGAACACGTTGCCTGCTTACGACTGGGCGCTCAACCTGCTGATCGTGCAGGGCGCGATGGGCGCATTCGATACGCTCTATCACCACGAGCTCACGCAGGATCTGCCGCACAGCCCGCGCGCGCGGCTCGAGCTGGGGATTCACGCGGTGCGCTCCGTGCTTTACGGTCTCGTATTCGCGTCGATCGCGAACGTCGCCTTTCACGGCGCGTGGGTCGCGGCCCTCGCGGCGGTGGTGGTCGTCGAGGTGGTGCTGACGTTGTGGGATTTCGTCGTCGAGGACCAGAGCCGCAAGCTGCCGGCGACCGAGCGCGTGCTGCACACGCTGCTGGCCGTCAACGGCGGCGCGCTGTTCGGGATGATCGCGATGCAGCTGGCCGTCTGGGCGCACGAGCCGACCGCGCTTCAGGTACTCGATCTCGGCTGGCGCGGCGGGTTGCTGAGCGTGTTTGCCGTCGGCGTGACGGTATCGGGCATCCGCGACGGAATCGCGGCCTGCCGGATCGGGCAACGCGCGCCGGCCGCCAATCCGTTTGCGGGGCAGCCGCCGGGGAACGTGCTCGTCACAGGCGGAACCGGCTTCATCGGCGAAACCCTCGTGAACCATCTGCTCGATGCGGGCCATACGGTCACGTTGCTGGCGCGCGACCCGCTGCGCGCGGCCTACCAGTTTCAGGGCCGTGTGCGCAGCGTGACGTCCGCCGGGCAACTGCGGCCGCACGAGCGTTTCGACACGGTCATCAACCTCGCGGGTGCGCCGGTGCTGGGCGCGCGCTGGAGCAAGCGCCGGCAGGCGGTGCTGCTCGCCAGCCGTGTCGGCGTCACGGAATCGCTGATGCGCTGGGTCGAGACCGCCGAGGTCAAGCCCCGCACGTGGATCCAGGCGTCGGCGATCGGCTACTACGGCGTGCGGCCTTCCGACGAGCGGCTCGACGAGCGCAGCAGCGCCGGCACCGGCTTCATGTCCGGGCTGTGCCGGCAGTGGGAGCAGTCCGCGCAGGCGCTCGAGCGTCATGGCGTGCGCTCGGTGGTGCTGCGGCTGGGCCTCGTGTTCGGCCCCGGCGGCGCGTTGCGCCCGATGCTGCTGCCGCACTACTTCGGGATGGGCGGGCGATTCGGCGACGGCACGCAGGTGATGAGCTGGATTCACCGGGACGACGTGCTGCGGATCATTGCACGCGCGATGTCGAACGCGGGCATGCACGGCGTCTACAACGCGGTCGCACCCGCGCCGTTGACCCAGCGCGAGTTCGTGCAGGTCGTGTCGAAGGTGTTGGGTCACCCCGCGTTTCTGCACGTGCCGGCCGCGCCGCTGCGCATCGCGATGGGCGAGATGGCCGCGCTGCTGCTGGACGGGCAGCGGGTGATGCCGGCGCGGCTGCATCAGGACGGATTCATGTTCCGGTTCCCGACGGCCGAGCACGCGCTGCGCGACCTGACGAACCGGCCGCACGCGGATTTTCCGCGTACGGCATGTCGTTTGCCGCGCCGTCGTGTATAAATTCGGCGTGAATGCGTTCGTGGCGCGTCGTGCGCCCCGAACGCTCCGCATCCGACCTCACAAGGAGACTGCATGCTGCACATCCTCGGCAAGATTCCGTCCATCAACGTCCGCAAGGTGCTGTGGCTGTGCACCGAACTGAACCTGCCGTTCGAACAGGAAGACTGGGGCGCGGGCTTTCGCACGACCAACGATCCGGCCTATCTCGCGCTGAACCCGAACGCGCTCGTGCCCGTCATCAAGGACGACGATTTCGTGCTCTGGGAATCGAACACGATCATCCGCTACCTCGCGAATCGTTACGGCGGCGACGCGCTGTATCCGGCCGAGCCGCAGGCGCGTGCGCGGGTCGACCAATGGATCGACTGGCAGGGCGCGGACCTGAACCGCTCGTGGGTCGGCGCGTTCCTCGGCCTCGTGCGGAAATCGCCCGATCACCAGGATCCGGCCGGCATCGCGCAGTCGATCGCAGGCTGGACGAAGCACATGCAGGTGCTGAACGCGCAGCTCGAAAAGACGGGCGCGTACGTGGCCGGCAATACGTTCACGCTCGCGGACATTCCGATCGGCCTGTCGGTGAACCGCTGGTTCGGCACGCCGTTCGAGCATCCGGAATTGCCGGCGGTGTCACGCTATATCGAACGTCTCGCGACGCGCGAAGGCTTCAAGCAATACGCGGGCAGCGCGAATCCGTAAGCCGGCCAGTAGCGTGTGAGGCGGCCGTGTTGCCATCGCTGCCGCTTCACGCCTGATTCATCGATCCACGTACCCGTCGTCACGCGCCGGGCGCCGGCAGCGCGTCGAGCACGCGCGCAAGAAACGCCTCGTGGTTCCACGCGGATTCCGGCCGCGACAGCCCGAGCCGCACGACCACCAGTTGACGGCTCGGCACCACGCTCACGAACTGGCCTTCATGGCCGACCGCATGAAACGCGTCGGCCGGCATCGCGACCGCGTGCGGGTCGCGATCGTTGAACGGCTCCGGCACCTTGACCCACAGCTGCGCGCCGTATTCCTGGCGCGACGACTGCGGCGTCGCGCGCGTCAGGTAGCGTACCCAGCCGTCCGGCAGCAGCCGCTGCCCGTCCCACACGCCGTCCTGCAGCAGAAGCTGCCCGAAGCGCGCCCAGTCGCGTGCGCTCGCATACATGTACGACGGACTGACGAGTGTGCCGGACACATCGGGCTCGAACACCGCGCTGCGCATGCCGAGCGGCGCGAACAGCGCGCGACGCGGAAACGCGAGATAGTCGTCCCCGCTGCCGCCCAGCGCCTCGCGCATCACGCGTGCGACGATCGCGCTCGTGCCGCTCGAGTAGGACCACTGCGTGCCGGGTGTCGCCGCGAGCGGCTTCGCCGATGCGAACCGCGCGGTATCGGGCTGCGTGAACAGCATCAACGCGACGTCGGACAGCGGGTCGTCGTAGTCCTCATTGAATTGCAGGCCGCTCGTCATCCGCAGCAGCTCGTCGAGCGTGATGGCCGCGCGAGGATCGCCGCTGCCGCGCCATTCGGGCAGTAGCGCCGACGCATCGGGCGACAGCTTGTGCTGCGCGACGAGCGCGCCGACCAGCGCGGCCGTCACGGTCTTCGTCATCGACCAGCCGGGCAGCGGCGTGTCGGCCGTGAAGCCGGGCGCATAGCGTTCGGCGATCACCTGGCCGCGCCACATCACGACGACCGCGCGCGTGCGCCGCGGTCGTGCCGGATCGGGCTCGTCGAACGCGCGGTCGAGCGCGGTCTGCAGTTTCCGTGCGTCGATGCCGGCCGGCGGCGTGGCCGGCGCGGCTGGTGCGGGCTGCGCGGGCGGCGGATCGGGGAGGCGCGGCAGCGCGGCCGGCAACGCGCCGGGCGACGGCCCGATCGCGAGCGTGCAGCCGAGCCCGGGCCGGAAGTCGGCTTCGCGTCCGGCGAAGCCGGCGAAAGTCGCCACGGCGCGATGATGGTCGGGATCGATCGACGGGCGAACCAGCTTCAGCAGCGGATGCACGCCGGCCATGATGTCGACGTCGATCACGGACGCGGCAGGGCGGCCCGATACGTACACGCCGGAACACAGCGCCTTCGCCGCATAACCGGTCGCGACCGGCGCGAGCCGGGACAGCATGTAGCCCGTGTAGCCGATCGCGGCGACGGCCGCGAGCGCGACGCCGCGCAGGATCGGCTTCTTGAAGGGGATCGTCATGCGCGGGTGTCCTCGGTTGTCTGAAGGCGGAACACGAACCGGCAGTGTGGCAGGTTCGGGCCGGCGGTGGCAATCGCGAGGGCGGCGATGCCGGGCAGCGTCGACACGGCGCGGATTGCCCGGCCTGTGCGAATCGTCTGTGTCGATCGCCGAGGTCGAGCCGGCCGCGTGCGGCCCGTTCAAGCGGCGCATCACTGCGCGTTGTCGTGGTCGGAGCGCAGGGTCCAGACCGTCGCGGTATTCGTGTTGTCGTCGACGGCCGCGAATTGCGGCTGGCCTTTGCGGCCGCGCCCGAACGCCTGGCCGAACGCGGCCTGGGAACGGTGTCGACCTGCATTTGCGCGACGAAGCGCCCGTCCACCGTAAATTCGACGATCTCGCTCGGCCGCAGTGGGTCGGCGTTGACGCGTCGCCGTTCGCGGTCACGAGATGGCCGTTCGGTGCGAGCGCCAGCGCGACCCGGCCCGGCAAGTTGAAATCCGACCCGTCGTCGGCCGATAATCGTCCGGCATTGCATTCCCGCTTTCCCAGTCCAACCGATATCGGAACCCGACATGTCCTACGACAACAACAACCCGTTCGCCAGAATCCTGCGTGGCGAACTGCCGTGCGTGAAGGTCGCGGAAGACGACACGACGCTCGCGATCATGGATCTGATGCCGCAGGCCGACGGCCACGTGCTCGTGATCCCGAAGGAGCCGGCCGCGCAGATCTTCGACTTGTCCGGCGACGCAGCCGCGGCCGGCATCCGCATGACGCAGCGCGTCGCGGCGGCGGTGCGCGCGGCGCTCGAGCCGGACGGCGTGTTCATCGGCCAGTTCAACGGCGCGGCAGCCGGCCAGACGGTTCCGCACGTGCACTTCCACGTGATCCCGCGCTGGGAAGGCGCCGAGCTGCGGATGCACGCGCGCGAGATCGCCGACGCGGCGACGCTCGAAGCGCTCGCGCAGCGCATTCGCGCGCGTTTCGTGTAACGCGTCGAGCGTATGCGGCACGGCGCGCCACGGCACACCGGCCGGTCGTCGCGCCATTACCTGTTTCGGCGGTCATGCGAGGTAACACGTGTAACCGCCGGCGAAACTCGGCCCGGCCGACCCGGCGCTAGACTCGGCGCATTGCTTCATCGAGCGACAGGAAGGGCGGATCGCCTCTTCGTGCCGGCCGCCGCACCTCGCGGCGGCGCGGCTTTCGCGAGGTGCCATTCGTCTTTCGCGCCGGGAATCGAGCCATGTCCAGACTTCTCATTACGCTTGCCCTGATCGGCGGCCTGTCCGGCTGCTACGTCGCGCCGCCGTACGGCTATGCGCCCGCGCCGGCCTACTACGGCTATGCGCCGGCGTATTACGCGCCGCCTGTCAGCGTCGGGATCGGCGGCAACTTCCGCATCCGCTGACCCGGCACCGGGCGCGGGCCCTGGCCGCCCCGGCCAGGGTCGTGGCGTCGTGCCGGACGATGCGCGCGGATTCGCGCGCCGCATGACGGCGGCGCGCCGCGCGCCGTGTGCGCGGTTCCTATAATTCACAGGAAAGCGCACTCCGGCGAGGCAGTCATGACAGTCACCCGCAAGGTCGCCGCCCTGTCGGGCATCTCCACGCTCGTCTATCTCGGGCTCGCGGTGCTCGGCAGCGGCGGGTTCGCGGCCTTCTTCTCGCATCCGCCGCTGACCGTCGTCGTCGTCGCGACACTCGCGATGGCCGTCGCGGCGATGTTCACCGAAGGCAACCTGAGCAGCGGCGAGCGCGAGAACCGCGACAACCGCTGGGTGCTCGCGGCGTTCGGGGTGAGCGGGTTCCTGCTGGCCTACCTGCCCGCGCTGACCGACCGGCTCGACTTCTGGACCTTCGGCGGCGACGCGGTGCGCTGGGCCGGCGTTGCGCTCTACATCGCGGGCGGCGTGCTGCGCATCTGGCCCGTGTTCGTGCTCGGCAAGCGCTTCAGCGGGCTCGTCGCGATCCAGCCGGGCCATACGCTCGTGACCGACGGCATCTACCGCCGCATCCGCAATCCGAGCTATCTCGGCCTGCTCGTCAATTCGGTCGGCTGGGCGCTCGCGTTCCGCTCAGGTGTCGGCGTGCTGCTGGTCGTGTTGACGATGATCCCGCTCGTCGCGCGTATCCGCTCCGAAGAGGCGCTGCTGCGTGCGCAATTCGGCGCCGAGTACGACGCGTATTGCGCGCGAACCTGGCGGCTGCTGCCCGGCGTGTACTGACCCCCTTCATTTTTCCCCGACCGTCGTTTCCGGGCCCGCTCGCGACACGTGCCCGATGTGTTGCCACGTGTGTCGCAAACGTGCGACGCCCCGCATGGACGACCCGTCGTCGCGCAGGGCCGGAACCTCGGCAGAGCCAATGCCGGCGCGGGTTTGCGGGCATTCTGGTGCGGGCGTTCGGGGGCGCCTGTTCGTAAACAACTTGTTACCAGAATGTCGACGGCAAGGATGCGGGACCGGTGCTATTCTTCGCCGCAAGCTCATTGAAATGAATTGGTCCGCGGTTCGGCACAATGCCAGACCCGACGTCGATCGATTCGGATCGTCGTACCGAGCGGACCTTCGATAACCAGATTGCGAACAAGGAAGAATACGGGAATGTGGAAGAAAATCGCCCCCGCTCTCGTCGTCGCCGCGCTGACCGGCGCGACTGCGCTGCCGGCCCTGGCAGGTGACATGAACAACGCGCTTGGCGGCGCGCTCGGCGGGGTAGCCGGCGCAGCGGTCGGCGGTGCGCTCGGCGGCAGCACGGGCTCGGTGATCGGCGGCGCCATC
>NZ_LDVA01000289.1:0-1996 GCF_050768715.1 Burkholderia sp. ZZQ-2
GCGAGCGCCTGCAGGCCGCGCTGCTGCGCGATGTAGTCGGGATTGCGCTCGAGCCGGCGCTGCGCGTCGCGCTGGCGATCCAGTGCCGCCGCGCGATCGACGAATTCGGTGTCGTCCGGCACGAGCACGAGGTACGCATGCAGCGCATCGAGATACGCGGGATCGCTGCCGGCCGACTGCAGCACGCGCCGCCACTGTGCCATCGCCTCCGTATGGTCGGCGTCCGCGCGCTTCGCGAGCGCCCCCGCGAGCCGGTTCGCCTCCGGCCGCGTGTCGGCACGCTGGTTCAGGAGCCGCACGAGCGCCATCGCCGCGCTCGTGTCCTGCGGATCGGCCGCGACCGCGCGGCGCAGCGCGGCGATCGCCGGCTCGCGCCCGCCCGGCGCATTCGACACGATCTGGTAGTACTCGGCGCCGAGCGCGCCCTCCGGCGCACCGTTCGGAAACAGCGCGACGATCCGCCGTGCCGCCTCGTCGGCACGGCCGCTGCGCGCGAGCAGACGGATCTGCGCCATCTCGCCGCGCCCGCTCGTCGCGACGCGATATTCGTCGGCGACCCGCCGCGTGGCGGGCGCATTCGGCGACTGTGCCTGCAGGCGCGCGAGCGAGGCCTGCGCGCCTTTCGCGTCGCCGAGCCGCAACAGCACGCGAACCTGTTCGGCCAGCAGCTCGGGATCGCCCGGCGCGATCAGCAGCCCCTTGTGCAGCGCGTCGCGCGCCAGGTCGTCGCGATGCTTGACGCCCCACATCCGCGCGGTTTCAAGCTGGCGCTGCGCATCGGCGGACGCGGCGGCCGCCGGCGTCGCGGAAGATGCCATCGTCGTGCCCGGCGCGGTGCCCGGCGCCGCCGCGCATACCGACGACGCGAGCCACGCGAATCCCGCCACATGCGGCGCGGCGCGCTTCAGCGGGCGGCGCACGAGCGGCCTCCCCAGCGGGCGTCGAGCGTGCCGTCCGCGCCGAACCGGTAGCGTCCGTCGCGCCAGCCGAGCCCGAACAGCGTCAGCACGCTCGTGTAGTAACCGGGCGCCGACTGGCGCGCGAGCGTATCGACACGCGCCGCCTGCGCATCGGCGAGCGCGCGCTGGCCGCGCGCGTCGAGGAACGGCACGGCGGCCGCCGAAAACCCGCCGTTGCCGTCGTTCGGCCCCGCGACGCCCGTCGTCGTATCGACCTTCTCGGGCGGCGCGCCATGCGCGGCGATGTAGTCGGCGAACGGCGCAAAGCGTGCGAGCAGCGGCGCGGCGAGCGGATCGGCGCGGTCGAGCATGCCGGCCCACAGATACACGCGGATCGCGTTGTACGCGCTCTGCGCATGCGTGTCGCGATCGGGCCCGAAACCCGTGCCCGCGCGATACAGCGCCCAGTCGGGCGAAAAGCCCTTCGGTGCCGTGTCGAGCAGCACGCGGCCGGTGCTGGCGGCGAGCGCGGCCCAGCGCCGGTCGTCGGGCAGGCGCGCGCCGAGCGCGCGGATCACCTGCGGCGGCGAATAGCTCGGGTTCAAACGCCACTGACCGTCGGCCAGCTTGAACCCCGTCGGCCCCGGCAGCAGCGTGAGGCCGAGGCCCGGCACGGTCGCGGTCTCGTCGTCGAGCACGCGCTTCGCGAGCAGCGCGCCGCGCGCCGTGTAGCTGCGCTCGTGCCACAGCCGCCCGGCCTCGACGAGTGCATACGCGATCCACAGGTCGGCGTCCGACGCCGCGTTCGCGTCGAGCACGCGCCACGCGCCGTCGGGCGCACGGCCCCACAGCCACGCCGGCAGGTGCGCGCTCAGGTCGCCCTGCGCGAGATTGTTCTCGGTCCATGCGAGGATCGTGTCGAACATGCGCCGGTCGTTCGCGACCAGCGCGAAGAAGAGTCCATACGCCTGCCCCTCCGACACCGTGCGTGAATCGGCCGAGCCGACGTCGATCACGCGGCCGTCGGCCGAGATGAAATCGCGCTTGAACGCGTCCCAGCGCGGCCACGCCGCGCCGCATCCCGCGTCGGCCGCGCC
>NZ_LDVA01000290.1:0-78815 GCF_050768715.1 Burkholderia sp. ZZQ-2
GGCTTCGAAGGCCGCGCGGCGCGAATCGAGGTCGTGCTCCTTCAGGACGCCGCCGGTGCCGGCCGACAGGCCGGGGAAGAAGAACGTCTTCAGCAGCGGGTAGCGCGGATGCGGCGACGGGCGCAGATGGAAGTCGGCGACCCAGTCCTCGGCGCTCAGGTATTCGAGGTTGATCCACACCGGGCGGCGCGTGCGGCGCGCCATCGCCGCGAGATACGCGCCGGGCAACTCGCACGCGAACGCTTCGATCACGACATCGGCGATCTCCAGCGCGTCGCCGACTTCCGCATGCCAGTGCTCGACCACGATCGTGTCGACCGTCTGCCGACCCGCGTCGGGATCGACCCCGGGCAGCAGGCGCGAGAACGTGCGCAGGTCGTCGATGAACAGGCGAACCTGCCAGCCGTGCTCGTGCGCGAGCTGGCGCGCGAGGCGCCAGCAGACGCCGATGTCGCCGAAATTGTCGATCACGGTACAGAAGAGGTCGCAGGCGATCGGTTCGCCCGGCGCGGCGGGCAGGGGGGCAGCGGTGGTGCGTGGCATCGAAGCGGGCCGGTGAATGCTCTAAACTGGCGATTCTAATAGACCCGTTCCGCGTTACAAGGCGCCCGGATCACGCATGACATCCCCTGAAGCTCCCGATACCCCGTTCGAACCGAAGAAGATCCTTGCGCAGTTGCCGCACATGCCGGGCGTCTATCGCTATTACGACACGACGGGCACCGTGCTCTATGTCGGCAAGGCACGCGACCTGAAGAAGCGCGTATCGAGCTATTTCACGAAGACGCAGCTGTCGCCGCGCATCGCGATGATGGTCACGCGCATCGCGCGCATCGAGACGACCGTCACGCGTTCGGAGGCCGAAGCGCTGCTGCTCGAGAACAACCTGATCAAGGCGCTCGCGCCGCGCTACAACATCCTGTTTCGCGACGACAAGTCGTATCCGTACCTGAAGCTCACCGCGCACCGCTTTCCGCGCATGGCCTATTACCGTGGCTCGGTCGACAAGCAGAACCAGTATTTCGGGCCGTTCCCGAGCGCCTGGGCCGTGCGCGAGAGCATCCAGATCCTGCAGCGCGTGTTCCAGTTGCGCACTTGCGAGGATTCGGTCTTCAACAACCGCACGCGGCCGTGCCTGCTGCATCAGATCGGGCGTTGCACGGCGCCGTGCGTCGGCGCGATCTCCGACGAGGATTACGCGATCGACGTGTCGAATGCCGCGCGTTTTCTGCTCGGCCGGCAGTCCGAAGTGATGAAGGAGCTCGAGCAGAAGATGCACGCGTTCGCGTCCGAGCTGAAATTCGAGCAGGCGGCGGCCGTGCGCAACCAGATGAGCTCGCTCGCGACGGTGCTGCACCAGCAGGCGATCGAGGTCGGCAGCGACAGCGACGTCGACATCCTGGCGGTGGTCGCGCAGGGCGGGCGCGTGTGCGTGAACCTTGCGATGGTGCGCGGCGGCCGGCATCTCGGCGACAAGGCGTATTTCCCGACGCACGTCGAAAGCGCGCTGACGCTCGCCGAAGGCGGTCTCGGCGACGAGTCTGAACTGGCGGAGGCGGCCACCGCGCCTGCCGACGCACCGGCCGACGCATTCCCCGACCTGCCCGCCGAAGAAACCGGCCGCGCGCGCGGCGACGCGGCGGCGTCGGTCGAGGCCGAGGTGCTCGACGCGTTCATCGCTCAGCACTATCTCGGCAATCGCGTGCCGCCCGTGCTGGTCGTGAGCCATGCGCCTGCGAGCCGCGACCTGCTCGAGTTGCTGTCCGAGCAGGCCGGCCACAAGGTGTCGCTGGTGCGGCAGCCGCAGGGGCAGCGGCGCGCGTGGCTGTCGATGGCCGAGCAGAATGCGCAGATCGCGCTCATGCGGCTGCTGTCCGAGCAGGGCTCGCAGCAGGCGCGCACGCGTGCGCTCGCGGAGACGCTCAGCTACGAATGCGACGATCTCGCGACGCTGCGGATCGAATGCTTCGACATCAGTCATACGATGGGCGAGGCGACGCAGGCGTCGTGCGTCGTCTACCACCATCACAAGATGCAGTCGGGCGAGTACCGCCGCTACAACATCACCGGGATTACGCCGGGCGACGACTACGCGGCGATGCGGCAGGTGCTCACGCGCCGCTACGAGAAGATGGTCGAGCAGGCGGCCCAGGCGGCGGCTGTCGACGAAGCGGCCGGCATCGACGGCGAGTCGACGCGCCAGGCCGAGGCGTCGAGCCTGCTGCCGAACATCGTGCTGATCGACGGCGGCAAGGGTCAGGTCGAAATCGCGCGCCAGGTGTTCACCGAGCTCGGCCTCGATACGTCGATGCTGGTCGGCGTCGCGAAGGGCGAGGGGCGCAAGGTCGGCCTCGAGACGCTCGTGTTCGCGGACGGCCGCACGCCGCTCGAGCTCGGCAAGGAGAGCGCCGCCCTGATGCTCGTCGCACAGATTCGCGACGAGGCGCACCGCTTCGCGATCACCGGCATGCGCGCGAAGCGGGCGAAAGCGCGCCAGACGTCGCGGCTCGAGGAGCTCGAGGGCGTGGGCGCGAAGCGCCGGCAGCGGCTGCTCGCGCGGTTCGGCGGGTTGCGCGGTGTCGTTGCCGCGAGCGTCGAGGAACTCGCGAGCGTCGAGGGCATCTCGCATGCGCTCGCCGAGCAGATCTACAAGCAGCTTCACTGACGCGGCCGTGCGGCCGGCTGCCTTGCCAGCGTTCTTGTGGCAGGCCGGTCGACACGGCACAATTGCGAATCCTTTACTGTCCCGCATGCCATGCCGTTCAATTTCCCGATTTTCCTGACGTGGGTACGGATCGTGCTGATTCCGCTCGTCGTCGGCGTGTTCTATCTGCCGGACACGGTGATGGGCGGCGCGCACCGCAATCTCGCGGCGGCGGCGATCTTCATTCTCGCTGCGCTGACCGACTGGTTCGACGGGTTTCTAGCCCGCAAGTGGAACCAGACGTCGTCGTTCGGCGCCTTTCTCGATCCGGTCGCGGACAAGCTGATGGTGACGGCGGCGCTGCTGATCCTCGTGCAGATTTCGCGCGTCGATGCGGCGATCGCGCTCGTGATCGTCGGCCGCGAGATCGCGATTTCGGCGCTGCGCGAATGGATGGCTCAGATCGGCGCGTCGAAGAGCGTGGCGGTGAACCAGCTCGGCAAGTTCAAGACCGCATGCCAGATGGTCGCGATTCCGATGCTGCTGTTCTACGGGCCGCTGCCGCTCGGCATCGCCACGATCGATACGCGCGTGTGGGGCGAGTGGCTGATGTATCTCGCGGCGGTGCTGACGATCTGGTCGATGCTGTACTACATGAAGCTCGCGTGGCCGCAAATTCGCGAGCGCGGCGGCGCGTGATGCGTGTCACGCGTTCGGTCGAGCAGGTTTTTTGGAAAAAGGGCTGGAAAAGCCCTTGACACACGAATGTGCCTTCGACATAATCTCGCTTCTCCGCTGCACGACGAAGTAAGTGTGTGACGGGGAAGCAGTAGCGCAGCAATATGCGGGAGTAGCTCAGTTGGTAGAGCGCAACCTTGCCAAGGTTGAGGTCGCGAGTTCGAGACTCGTCTCCCGCTCCAGATTTTTTCTGGCAGCGTGTAGTACGGCAAAGCGCTGCAGATGCAGGACACATGCGGGAGTAGCTCAGTTGGTAGAGCGCAACCTTGCCAAGGTTGAGGTCGCGAGTTCGAGACTCGTCTCCCGCTCCAGATTTTTCTGGCAGCGTGTGGTACGGCGAAGCGCTGCAGATGCAGGACAATGCGGGAGTAGCTCAGTTGGTAGAGCGCAACCTTGCCAAGGTTGAGGTCGCGAGTTCGAGACTCGTCTCCCGCTCCAAGTAATGGGGAAGCCACGCTTCCCTTTTTATTTGATGGACCTCCGGTCCTCGAATAAAAAATCTGTCTCTTGCCTCACGGCATCCGGACAGTCCGCTTTTGGCGCGATAGCAAAGCGGTTATGCAGCGGCCTGCAAAGCCGTTTAGGCCGGTTCGACTCCGGCTCGCGCCTCCAAGTAAGAAAAGAAAAAGCCCTGAGAAATCAGGGCTTTTTCTTTTGACTATCACGAACGGTTGCACAAGAAGAATGCGGAAGCTGCGCGCATGATGCTGCAGCTCTATCCGGCGGAACAGATGGCCGCAGAGCCAAAGTAACTTGAGCGGTGACATGCATGCAGCGCCGGTGTTGCATGTTCGAATCATTATTC
The DNA here is from genome assembly GCF_050768715.1 of Burkholderia sp. ZZQ-2. Classification (NCBI taxonomy): domain Bacteria; kingdom Pseudomonadati; phylum Pseudomonadota; class Betaproteobacteria; order Burkholderiales; family Burkholderiaceae; genus Burkholderia; species Burkholderia sp. ZZQ-2. The sequence goes on from NZ_LDVA01000290.1 coordinate 4,188, forward strand.
GGTGACGTACTGGCACATTCGCCGAGTTCCAGTAAAGGCATTTGGCGAGCGCGGAACCGTTGTGAGGCGGCGCCTCTCACATCGTCCGTCTCGACACTTTTCGCCGATTTCGTCCCATTGACCACCCGCACGGTGTATCGACGCTGCAACGCATTTGCCAGGACTCGCCCGTACTTGATGCTCGGCATTGCCGAGCACTGTTCGGGCGGTGCAGTCGTGAGGCTGGCACGTTGTTCGCTTCATCAGTTGTGTTGGGAACGATAGTCGTTGCCCATTCACGATCGCCCGACGATTCAACTTGCATGCGTCTCGGGAGGGCGTCCGAAACGTGGTGCGTTCGCTCTCCACTGCCACGGAAAAGGGGGCGCGTCCGGACGAAATTGCGTCGTTGCGAGGCCAAACGCAGCATCGAAACTTGTGGTCTGGCAGGCGATCCCAATTAAAACATCAGACAAATAAGCGGCATCCAGGGGACGACCATGGCGAACATTCAACATACAATTCCTCGTCGTCTGAAAATGGCTGACCGTGCCCAGCAACTGCTGGATCTTCATTTTCCCGGCATACCTGAAATTTGGCTTTGGCACCCACATCGAAACGTTGGGTTCGTCACTATTCCTCGTACGCTACCGATTGCGATGCAAGCCGTCGACGCCCAGTCAAAGAGACAGCCAGCAGGTCAAACACTTTTCTGCCTGTGGGCAAGGGCGTGGAATTATCCAGTGCTGTCAATTGCCGATCCCTTGACCTTGGCGGCAGAGGTCGGATTCACCGGCGAGTGCGCTGTCGACACTTGGCGTCGCAGGATGAGTAGGCTACGCGACCTGAATTTCATCCGAACCAAGCCTGGGCCGTCTGGGCAGTTCCATCATGTCTTGCTACTGAACCCAAACGCAGCCATGGAATGGATGCGATCAAACGGCCTAGTACAGGACGAACTCTACGTCCGGTTCGTTGAGTGTCTTGCGGACATCGGTGCTCTTGACGAAACGGAGCCGATACGCCAGTTGGGGGCGCAGCAACCAGTTCCTATGGCCTGTAATTCGCAAACAAAGTCTGGACAGGCCCGCTGAATGCGGGCCCCTGTGCAATCAGCAATTGCCTTTCTTCGCCTGTCCCGGTGGGCAGAATCCGTTCCCCGGGCCACCCTGCGGTGCAACAACTACCGGTGCACCCGGAACGTATGCGACGCACCCACTGAGCGTGCCGACCATGCTCGCCGCTGCAAGCAACGCGATAACCCCTTTTTTCACTTCGTTCTCCCGTTATTGATGAAAGGGCCGAACGGCCCTTTCGGTGCGCTGCCGACGCGTCAGAAGCTGAAATTGACGTTCGACTGGCTGGTCGTTGCGTTGACGTTCGTCGATTGCGTTGCCCCCGACGCTGCGTCCGCTTCGATCGTATATTGTGCGGCGGCGGCCGGCGATGCGGCGAGCGCGACCGGTAGCGAACCCGAGTAAGTGCCGACGATCGGCGCGGCAGTGGGTACGTTGAGCGCATAGGCGCCCGTATCCAGGTTCGCGTTGATCGACGTGATCTCGTAGGCATTCGCGTCGATCGTCTGCAGCGCGCGCACGAATGCATTGGCGCTGGCAGTCACCGCACCGCTGACGGTGCTCATCGTCGACGCCGGCAGCGTGATCGGTGCGGTCGACGCCGACACCGCCGTGGTCGTGTTCACGACGACCGGGACGGAGCGCACGATACCCGACGCGAAGTTGTTCTGCACGATCACGACATCGTAATTGCCTTGCGTCGAGCTCTGGATCAGCGGCGACAGCACGAACTTGCCGGTGCTGTCGGCCACTGTGCCGCGGACGACCTTGCCGCCTTGCTCGGCATAGACCGTCGCGCCGGCTTCGGCCGAGGCAACGTAACCGGAGATCGCGCCGCTCACAACTGTCGGGACCGCAGTGACGACGGGTTTCAGCGCATACGAGCCGTTGCCGCGCTGGACGATCGACTTGCATGCGTTGAAGTCGAGCACGAGATCGACGAGCGTGTTGGGCTGGACCGTGAACGGGTGGATGATCTTGTAGCCACTTTGCGTCGCGCTCGGCGTGGCGAGCGCCTGTTCGGTGCCGCCGGTCGGGACGACCGAGTTCGCGAGGTTGTTACCTTGATTCTGTGCGAGAACCAGGCGGACTTGCTGATACTGGCCGGCGGGCAGGGCGGTCTGCCCGAGATCGGCGAGCACGCCGTTGGTCAGCGACAGCAGATCGATTTTCTGCGGTGTAGCGAGGGATACGGTCGACCAGCCGGCGTCGTTGTCTGCGGCGTTCGCGTTTGCGTTGACGCGGACTTGTGAGACGGTGATGTACACATGGTCGAAGCCACAGGATGGCGCATCCGTCATCGCGACGTGCAGCGTACCGGTTTGCGTGCCGCCACCGTCGTCGCCGCCGCCGCAACCGGCGAGGATGAATGGTACGAAGGCGGCGCAAAGGGCGCCTTTGATGATGTTGTTCATGTCACCCCCCAAGTTGGGATCGTTATTGTGGGTGACGGAAGAATAGCGGCACTCCAGCCTACTATTGGGGCATCTTTGAAACCAACAGTAACATTCTGTTTGATCGGTCAATTTTTACCGGGATTGGTGTCGCTTCGGATGGCAGCGTGCGAACCCAGGAGCGATTGCTTCTTCGTTGCTCGCGATATGCGCATCGCAGATAGGAGGCGACGACCTGATGCATATGCGCCGGCAAAGTCTCTTTTGTCATACGGTAGCGTCGCTTGCCGAAGTCTATTTGAATGCCCCACGCCAGTGGGCACGACTGCGTCGTTCGGCACTGCAAGTTGCTTTGCAACTCCGGTGGCGGGATCGGACGTCCAGAAATACGAAAAGCCCGCTGCGAGCGGGCTTTTTCACGTGCTACAAATTTGCTACAGCAAGCGCGAGAGCCTTGCTGGATAAGCCTTGAGCTTATCATTCCGTCCCCTGAACTACTGGGTGGTAACACGTTCAGGTTATGTCAGTTGATGAGGTGCGCGCCCGAGACGGTCGTCGGGCGCTGGTCAGCACGAGCGGCAAGCTGAACGCCCGTGCTGATTTGCTGTAAGGGGCGCTCCCACATGACGGTCAGCATTCGCGGCGTCGTGGATTCAGTTTCAATTTCTCCAGCTAACTGCAGCTTGGCAGTACACCCTTATCCCAATGACCTTACTCAATATGTCGTTCGCAGTGTTTAGTGCGCGACCAGCATCTTCCCATGTCACCGGCTTAAGACTGTGCGCGAAGCTGTTACGTGTCCGTCGAGCCTCGTCTAAGCGGAAAAGCATGTCGTCATCGATTATTTTGTGCAGTGAGAGTTGTTGAGTCACGATGGACGCCGTATAGTCACGGCCCGTGAGCAGGTCGCGACGATCTCGATTTATACTCGTATGGCCGCCATTTGCTGCATTTAGGTCATGTAGTAGTTTGGCCCACATCTTGTTAAGCGACTTTTCTATCACTGACCAGGCAATGAGGTGCGCCGATTCAAATTGATGCAGCGCATATTGATTGCCGGCGATTAAGCACAGCTCTAAAATTTTATGGCCATCGTCGAATAGTTCCTCGCATTGTGCAATCACGCGCACTGCATGATCCAGCACGTCTACCTGTAAATCTCGGGCCAAAAAATTCGATCCGTTCACAGGTTGCGCCAAACTATCGGTGATCAACCATTGACCATCATTCGCGACGGCTTTGCACCAGTTGAGCCCATTCAAGGGTGACTGCACTGGGGTTCCTGTGCTCATTGTCTCCGATAACCCAGAATGCACGCCCATCAAGAATGCGTTCACGTACTGATAGCGCAGACGATTCATCTGCTGTTGTTCATTGGCAGCCTGCACGTCAGCGCCGCCCGTTCTGTGCGAGAAGTCGGCACACTTGTCGAAATCGAATATGAGAAACCCGTCACGGCGAGCATAGATCGGTACGCTGCAATCCGCCTTGGACTGCCACACAATCTGCTCCAGTGCCCGCGTAACATCTTCTATTGACCGCATATCCCTAGGCGCACGGTCGAAGCAATACGCTATTCCGCCGTTAAAGTAGACAGCGACAGCGTAAGAAGAAGGCGGTCGAATTTGTTCCATGGGCGGAGTCAGGTTATGTCGCATGTTTTTCTGGCTGCTAGGATACGACGAATTGTGCAGTGCTAGCGTCGACGTCCAGATGGCTGGCCGCTTCCCGACCGCAAGGAATACTTGAATGTTGTGCGACAAGAGCCCGGAATGGGGCGGAATCGGCCGCTGAGGTCAAGGCGGCCTGGCCAACGGCACGATGTCGTTGTTGGACTGTAAAGTTGAGGCTCGAGCGGCAGAGCGGCTAATGCGGATGGTTGATTAACATAATGAATTGATTTGTTGTAAAAAATGACAGCCTGCAAAGCCATTAGGCCGGTTCGACTCCGGCTCGCGCCTCCAGACAAAGCCCCGCTTCGGCGGGGCTTTTCTTTTTTCCGCGTCCGTTGCGGAGGTGGCTCGTGAGAGGGGCGAGATGGATGCGGTAGCATGACGCGACCCGCAGGCGTTCGAGCCCTGCGCGAAACGTCGAGGCTATCGATGCAGAAACCTGGTGAGGCGGATTGAACACCCCGGAGCCCGAAACGAGGGAGGCGCGGCTTTCCGACTGCGCCGCAATCGCGAGGCTGTTGTGCCAGCTCGGATATGACGTCACGTCCGCGCTGATCCATGAAAAATTGCTGTCGCTGGCCGACAAGCCGAGTGACCGGGTCTGCGTGGCGATTCTGAATGGCGAGATTGTCGGCAGTATCAGCCTGCACATCCTTCCGCTCTTTCACGCAGTCGGGAATCTCGGGCGCATCACGAGCATGGTCGTCGACGAGCGTCACCGGGGATGCGGAATCGGCGCTGCGCTGATGGCGGACGCGCAACGTTGGTTCGAGCGCGGCCGATGTGTGAAGCTGGAGGTGACGAGCGGTGACCAACGTCCGGACGCCCACCGTTTTTATGCGCATCACGGTTTCGCGCGCGACGGGCAGCGTCTTTCCAGGAAAATGCGCACGTAGCGCATGTTTGAAAACAAAAGCCCGCTGCGAGCGGGCTTTTTGATTTCGGCAGATGCAGCGGGATTCTCGAGCAGGCTTCGGCCATGCGATGCCGCTCGTCCATCGCGACATCCGCTCAGCCGTCCACCGGTTGCGCAGGCGTGTCGAGCGTCAACTGATAGAACGCCGCATCGAGCCAGCGGCCGAACTTGAAGCCCGCTTCCTTGATCGTGCCCGAGTGCACGAATCCCAGCTTCGCATGCAGTGCGATGCTCCCCGCATTGGCCGCATCGATGCAGCCGACCAGTACGTGTACTTCCGCTTCCCGCGCGCGCCGGACGACTTCGCGCAGCAGCACTTCGCCAAGCCCGCGGCCACGCTGGTCGTGATGCACGTACACGCTGTGTTCGACCGTGTACTTGAACGCGGGAAACGCGCGGAACGTGCCCCAGCTCGCGAAGCCGAGCAGCGTGCCCGACGCGTCGACCGCGCCGATGACCGGGAAGCCGCCTGCGCGTTTCGCCGCGAACCACGCGACCATCGCTTCCGGCGGACGCGGCTTGTAGTCGTACAGCGCGGTCGAGTTCGCGATCGCGTCGTTCAGGATCTCGAGGATGGCCGGCGCATGCTCGGCCTCGCTGCAATCGATCAGGCGCACGTCGTCGCGCTGTTTCGGGGAATTCATACGGACTCCTGTGGGCAGTAAGTGGGTCGCGCGCACGGCTGCTGCGACGACGCGTTCATCAGAGGGTGCGCACGCCGGCGGCGGATGCGTCGCAGATTACGACGACATAACGCGCGGCGTGCGGCGACGGGTTGCTGAAAATCAGCGGCTGGTCGAGCCGCATGGCCAGGCAGTCGCCTTCGTGAAGTTCGTGAAGCGTTTCACCGAGCGTGACGTCGACGCGGCCGCTGATGATCCACACCTGCTGATGCAACGCGCTTTCGCGCCCGCCGCTGTCGTACGCGACGCGCGCACCGGGCGGGAAATCCACCTCGACGAGCTGGATCGGCGACGGCCAACCAGCCGGGGAAAGGTTGCGGCGCACATAACCGGACGCCGGATCCCGCCATTCGGCCTGCTGCGCGCGGCGTGCCAGCGGCTGCGCGGGCGCGTCGTCGTGGTCGCCGCCGAACAGCCCGGCCAGCGACACGCCGAGACCGGCTGCCAGCTTGTCGAGCACGACGGCCGTCGGGCTGGCCGATGCACGTTCGATGAGCGAGATCATCGAACGGCTGACGCCGGAGCGCGCAGCCAGTGCATCGAGCGTGTAGCCTCGTACGGTGCGCAGGTCGCGCACGCGCCGGGCGATGCGTTCGTTGATGCCGGTGTCGTCGGCAGCGGCGGTAACGGATTCTTTCATGGTGGATTTATTTTCCAGCAAACTGGAATTCAGTGTCAACGCTGGTGACGGGCTGGCGGACGTATCAACGGAATCCGCATGGCTTGCCCGCCAGCCGACCGCAGCGTAATATACGAACCGACTACGTTTCGTTTAATTGGGGATATATGGGCATCATCAAGATTTCCGAGCACATGCACGAGCGGTTGCGCTCGACCAGCACGGCGCTGAGCCGCTCGATCAACGCACAGGCCGAGCACTGGCTGCGCGTCGGGATGCTGGCGGAACTCAATCCGGCGCTGTCCTACGGCGACATCTGCCGGATGCTGATCGAGGCCGAAGCGCGGGGCGGCGACGCGGGGCCGGCGGAACCGGTCGAACACGGCATCGAGCAGGTGGCGTAATGGCGAAGCGAGACATCCCGATCCGCGGCATGGCGGAAATCGCCAAGTCGCGCGAAGCCGCGAAGCTGGCGTCGCAGGTGCTGACGATGATCACCGAGCACGTGAAGCCGGGCGTCACCACCGACGAACTGGACGCACGCTGCCGCGAATACATCGTCGACGTGCTCGGCGCGATCCCGGCGAACATCGGCTACCACGGTTATCCGAAGACGCTGTGCACGTCGGTCAACCACGTGGTGTGTCACGGTATCCCGACGTCGCGGCCGTTGCGCGACGGCGATATCGTGAACCTCGACATCGCGGTGATCAAGGACGGCTGGTTTGGCGATACGAGCCGCATGTATTTCGTCGGCGAACCGAACGAACTCGCGCGGCGCCTCGTCGCGACGACCTATGAGGCGATGCATGCGGGCATCCGCGCGGTACGCCCGGGCGCCACGCTCGGCGACGTCGGCTACGCGATCCAGCAGGTCGCGCATCGCGAAGGATTCAGCGTGGTTCGCGAGTACTGCGGGCACGGCATCGGCGACGTCTATCACGACGAGCCGCAGGTGCTTCACTACGGCCGCCCGGGCACCGGCGTACCGCTGCGGCCGGGGATGATCTTCACGATCGAGCCGATGCTCAACGCGGGCAAACGCGACACGCGCATGCTGGCGGACGGTTGGACGGTCGTCACGAAGGACCATTCGTTGTCGGCCCAATGGGAGCACATGGTCGTGGTGACGGAAACGGGCTTCGAGGTGCTGACCGAGGATGTGAAGCCGCAAGCGTTCCCGGCGCTGTCCGGTACGCATGCTGCCTGACGCGTAAAGTGCGCCGCGAAGGGCGGTGCGGCGGCACAGTGAAACGGGCTCCTTTGCGGAGCCCGTTTCGTTCGAGGTCATGCGGCGCGATTCATGCGTGAACGCGGCGACTTGCCGCGCGGTGGACGAACGCGGCTCAGCCACCGCTCAACCGCGCGCCTTCTGCCAGGCGGATTCGACGAATACGCGGCAGAGCGCCTCCATTCCCTTGCGGTCTTCTTCGTCGAAGCGCGCGGCTACCGGGCTGTCGACGTCCCACACGCCGATCAGCGTGCCGTCGCCGGCCACCAGCGGCACGACGATTTCCGATTCCGATGCGGCGTCGCACGCGATATGGCCGGGAAAGTCATGCACGTCGCGCACGACCTGCGTCTCGCGCGTCTGCGCAGCCGTGCCGCACACGCCCTTGCCGAGCGCGATCCGCACGCAGGCGGGCTTGCCCTGGAACGGCCCGACCACGAGCTCCGTCCCGTCGAAGAAGTAGAAGCCGGCCCAGTTGAGACGGTCGAGCGAGTGGTAGACCAGCGCGGCGAAGTTGGCCGCGTTCGCGGTCAGGTCGCGTTCGGATTCGACGAGCGCGCGTGCTTGCTCGACGAGCGTCGCGTATTGATCGGCCTTGGAGGCGTTGGGGTCGTTGGACAGCGTGAACATGGCGGAAAAGCGATCAGGGTTGTGGAATGCGCGATGCGCGTACCGCAGTCTACGGCACGCACGCACGGTTTGCAGCGCGCGGTTGCGCGTGACGCGGCAAGCTCAGTCGGGTTCGAGTTCGGCAAACCGCGCGGCCAGAAAATCGAGCAGCGCGCGCACGGCGGGCAGCAACCCCCGGCGCGACGCGAACACCGCATGCACGATCTCGCGGCGCGGTGCCCAGTCGGGCAGCACGGTTACCAGCGCGCCGCGCGCGACCTCGTCGCGCACCATCATCGTCGGCAACTGCACGATGCCGACACCCGCGACGGCCGCCGCGCGCAACGCGAGCATGCCGCCGGTCACAAAGCGCGGCAGGTGGTGGATTTCCGCATGCGCGCCGTCGGGCCCGCGCAGCCGCCACACGTGCGTGGACTGCGGGACGCCGTGATCGAGGCTCGGCAGGCGCGCGAGATCGGCGGGAACGGCCGGTGCGCCATGCTCGCGCAGCAGCGCGGGGCTCGCGACGAGGCACTGGCCGCGCTCGGCCAGCACGCGCAGCGCGAGATCGCTGTCCTCGAGCGGCGGCGGGCGTACGCGGATCGCGACGTCGATCCCTTCGCCGACCACATCGACGCGCCGGTTGGTCGCTTCCAGATGAATCTCGACGCGCGGACACGCGACCATGAACGCGGCGATCATCTCGCCGACGAGCGAATCGAGCAGCACGATCGGGCAACTGACGCGCACGATGCCGCGCGGCTCCTCGTGCAGCAGCGCGATCGCCTCGTCGGCGGCATCGGCCTCGACGAGCATCGCGCGGCAATGCGCGTAGTAGGTCTGGCCGACGTCGGTAACTGTGAAACGGCGCGTCGAGCGCTGGATCAGCCGCATCCCGAGCCGCGCCTCGAGCAGCGCGATGCGGCGGCTCAGCTTCGATTTCGGCATGTCCAGCGCACGCCCGGCCGGTGCGAAGCCGCCGTGTTCGACGACCTGCACGAAATAATAGAGATCGTTCAGATCCCGCGCTTTATCGTTCATGAAATGGAACGCTGAGTGCGATTTTGGCAGTCTACCGGATCGATCGTTCCACCTCTATATTCCTGTCCAGGATGCGAAACACGTGTTTCGCCGCAATTCGGAGAAGGCAATGAAGAAGATCCAGGGTGTGTACAGTGCGCCGCGCGGCCATTGGGTCGGCGACGGTTTCCCGGTGCGTTCGATGTTCAGCTACCAGTCTCACGGCGCGCATCTGAGCCCGTTCCTGCTGCTCGACTATGCCGGCCCGGCCACGTTCGAGCCGGGCTCGGCCTCGGCGCCGCGCGGGGTCGGCCAGCATCCGCACCGCGGGTTCGAGACGGTGACGATCGTCTATGACGGCGAGGTCGCGCACCGCGACTCGACCGGCGCGGGCGGCGTGATCGGCCCGGGTGACGTGCAGTGGATGACGGCCGCGAGCGGGATCCTGCACGAGGAATTCCACTCGGAAGGGTTCACGAAGCGTGGCGGCCCGCTCGAGATGGTCCAGCTGTGGGTGAACCTGCCCGCCAGGGACAAGATGGGGGCGCCCGGCTACCAGACGCTGCTGGACGCGGACATCCCCGTGGTCGAGCTGCCGGACGGCGCGGGTCGTGCGCGGATCATCGCGGGCGAGCTCGACGGGCGGCGCGGCCCGGCCCGCACGCATACGCCGATCGACGTATGGGACGTGCGGCTCGTGGCCGGCGGCCATGCGCGGTTCCCGGTCGCCGAAGGGCGCACGCTCGCGGTGGTCGTGCTGAGCGGTACCGTGCAGGTGAACGGCGAGACGGTCGCCCGCGAAGCGCAGTTCGTGCAGCTCGGCCGCGACGGCAGCGACGTCGAGATCGAAGCGAACGGCGACGCGAAGCTGCTGATCCTGAGCGGCGAACCGATCGACGAGCCCGTCGTCGGATACGGGCCGTTCGTGATGAACTCGCAAGCGGAGATCCGCACCGCGATCGAGGACTTCAACAACGGCCGGTTCGGCCAGATGCCGGCATGACGGACAGGCCCTGCGCAATGCGGGGCCTTTTTTTCGGGGGCGGGCAGCCGGTCGCGCGGCGCGTGCGCTTCGGGGCATAATCGACGATTGCCGCGCGCCGGCCGGCGCGCCCGAATCAGGACCGACCATGAACGCATCCGCCGCATCCCCGAGCGCCGCCGATCTCGACTGGCGCTGGAAATCCTTCGACGCGCTGACGGCGCGCGAAGTCTATTCGATCCTCGAAGCCCGCAGCGCCGTGTTCGTCGTCGAGCAGAATTGCGTGTATCGCGACATCGACGACGCGGACCAGGCCGCGTGGCACCTGGCTGCATTCGATCCGGCCGGGCGCCTCGCCGGCTATCTGCGCGTGCTGTTGCCGGATGCGCAGAACACCGATGTCCGCATCGGCCGCGTGCTGACGACCGCCGCGTTTCGCGGCGCCGGCCTGGGCAACGGGCTGCTGTCGCGCGCGCTCGAGCATATTCGCGCGCAGTGGCCGGATACGCCGGTGAGCCTGCATGCGCAGGCTCACTTGCAGCGTTTTTACGGGGCATTCGGCTTCGCGCCGAGCTCGGACGTGCACGACGAGGACGGCATCCCGCACGTGTGGATGAGCAGCGCACGCGCGTAATGCGCGCCGCGCCCCGCGGCAGTCAGTGCGCGGCGCGCGCGACCGACGGCGCGTCCGCGCGTTGCGCGGCCCGTTCGCCGATCAGGCGGCCGCGGGCGGACAGCCGCAGCCAGTGCCGCAGCGCGATCAGCGCGCCGATCACGCTCATCATCGAGCCGGGAATCCACAGCAGCAGGCCGCCGATCTGCTGGTCGCGCAGCGGGCTCAGCCACGTGAACGCGCGGCCGCAGATCGAGTAGATCGGATACAGCTCGTGCGGCGTGAAGAAGATCAGCGCGCCGAGTGCGATCTGCGGCGGGATCGCCGCGACGACGATCAGGATCCGGCGGCCCGGCGACAGCCGCGCAGGCGGCGCGGGGCGCGGATCGACGACGAGCCACCAGAACAGCAGCCCGTCGATCACCATGCTCCAGTTCATCACGCGATAGAGACGCCAGTCGAGCATCGCGATGAAGTGGATCGGCGACAGCAGCCAGAAATAGATCAGCCCGACGAACAGCACGACCGCGACGACGGGATGGAACACCACGTCGAGTGTCGCGCGCACGGGCGCCCACGCGAGGGCGGGGCGCACGAAGCGCTGCCGCCAGCGAAACGGGATGCCCGCGCGAATCGCCGCGCCCGGATAGGACAGCGCGATGAAGAACGGCCCGAGGTGGTGCAGCACGAGGTGCTGCGCGCGGTGCAGGAAGAACTCGTGCTCGAAGAAATAGTCGAGCCGTGTATGCAGCGCGATGTAGAGCGCCGTCAGCCCGAACCAGAACGAGAACTGCCGCAGCGGCGACACCTTCGCCTTCTTCACGCCGCGCGCGAACAGCACGGCAGCGGTGAGCACCGCGATCACCACGGTCGGCGACGGTTCCCACGGATCGAGCCAGTACAGGAGGTTCATCGCGCGCGCATCACTTCGCCTGGGCCGGCGATTTCACGGCGAACGGCGCGTCGACCGTTTCGCCGTCGGAGAATTTCAGGCGCAGGTGCACGGTGTCGCCCGGCTTGATCGCGTGCTTCGGCTCCTCGAGCATGAAGTGGTAGCCGCCCGGTGCGATGTCGACCTTGCCGCGTGCGGGGACCGTCAGCTTGTCGACCATTTCCATCTTCTGCGTCGAGCCGTTCGAGACGGTCTGGTGCAGCATCGCCATCCCGTAGTCGGGGCTGTCGACGTCGACGAGATCGACCGGCTTGTCGCCCGTGTTCACGATCGTCACGTAGCCGCCGGCCGGCAGCTTGTTCGGCAGCCAGCGCACCCATGCGTTCTGCGCGGTGATCGCGCCGGCGGCATAGGCGTGGGTGCCGGCGCACAGCGCGGCGAGGAGGGCGAGCGTCTTGAGTGTCGTCTTCGTCTTCATGTCGTGAGAGGAATTCAGGTGGTGGAGGCGGTGTCGATGATCCGGCGCACATCGGCGGCGATGGCGTCGGGCGAGTCGCGGTCGGTCGCAAGCAGGCGGGCGCGGCCGGTTGCGTCGAAGATGTAGACGGCCGAGCTGTGCGTGACTTCGTAGCCGCCGGACGGATCGCGCTGTTCCATCTGGTACGCGACGCGATAGCGCTTCGCGAGCGATTCTATCTGGCGGTCGGTGCCGGTCAGGCCGCGCGCATGCGCGGCGTCGAACGCGGCGACATACGATTGCATCGCCTGCGGCGTGTCGCGCGCAGGATCGACCGAGACGAACAGGATGCGCACGTCGTTGGCCTGCGGGCCGAGCTTCGCCAGCACTTCCATCAGCCGTGCCATCGTTTCGGGGCAGACGTCGGGGCAGTGCGTGTAGCCGAAGTAGACGAGCGCGACCTGGCCGTGGAACGCATCGGCGTCGACGGGATGGCCGTCGCCGCCCGTCAGCGTGAACGACAGGTCGGGCAGGTGGCCGGTGACGTTGGTCAGGTTCCAGCGCGGCTCGTCGTGCGTGCACGCGGCGAGCGCCACGGCGGCGGCGAGGGCCGCGGTCGTGCGGATGAGGCGGGAGAAGCGCCGGTGCGGCGCTGGGCGGGCAGACGACATCCTGGGGCTCGATCGGACGGAAAGGTGACCGGCCGGCGCGATGCCATGCGTCGCGCGGCAGGCGGTTGCGACTGTAGCGCAATTCGCGCGCCCGCGTCCTTTCGAAACCCGTACGGGGCGGGCGAGCGGGGCAATATGTCGCAGTTGACGCAATCGGCGGCGCACGGCCGGCGATGCGCCGGTTTCGCCCATCTCGGTGCGCAGGCGCGGTAAGATGCGCACAATTCCATCGCGCAGCGGCGGTGCGGCGTTTGCCGGGCCGCCTCTCAGACTATCGAATCGATGCAATCCGTTCCGGCTTCCCTGTCCCTGACCGATACCGCGTTCTTCTTCGACTTCGACGGCACGCTCGTCGAACTGGCGCCGACGCCCGACAGCATTCACGTTCCGCCGTCGCTGCTGACGCTGCTCGACGAGCTGCGGCGCCGCTCGCACGGTGCGGTCGCGATTGTGTCCGGGCGCGGTATCGACAACCTCGACACGTTCCTCAAGATGCCCGGCCTGCCGATCGCCGGCCTGCACGGCGCGGAGCGCCGCGATGCGAACGGCGACACGCAGCGCATCGGCTTCAACGACGAACGCCTGCTGCGCATCGAGCGCGAGCTGGCGGCCGTCGTCGACCGTCATCCGGGCATGCTGCTCGAAATCAAGGGCGCGGCCGTTGCGCTGCACTACCGCAACGCGCCCGAGCGCGAGGCGGCTGCGCGGGCGGCCGCCGAGCGCCTCGTCGCCGACTATGCCGATGCGTATGTGCTGCAGCCCGGCAAGATGGTGTTCGAGATCAAGCCGAAGGGGGTCGACAAGGGGCGCGCGCTGGCCGCGTTCCTCGACGAGCCGCCGTTCGCGGGCCGCGTGCCGCTGTTCGCGGGCGACGACCTGACCGACGAGAAGGGCTTCGCGGTGGTCAACGCGCGCGGCGGCCTGTCGATCAAGGTCGGCGCGGGCGAGACGTCCGCCCGCACGCGGCTCGATTCGGTCGACGCGCTGCATGAGCAGATCGCGCACTGGCTCGGTGCGGGGCAGCCGCACGCATGAGTCGCCTCATCATCGTTTCAAACCGCGTCGCACCGATTTCGGAAGGCGAACCGGCGGCAGGCGGCCTCGCGATCGGTGTCTACGATGCGTTGAAGGAGACGGGCGGCATGTGGTTCGGCTGGAGCGGCGAGGTCGTCGCGTCCGGCGCGCCGCAGATTCGCGTCGAGGAGCACGGGCCGGTCACGTTCGCGACCATCGGCCTGTCGCGGCGCGACTACGACCAGTATTACCGCGGCTTCTCGAACGCGACGCTGTGGCCCGCGTTTCACTACCGCACCGACCTGATCCAGTACGACCGTCACGAGTTCGAAGGCTACAGCCGCGTGAACGTGTGGCTCGCGCAGCAGCTCGTGCCGCTGCTGCAGGACGACGACGTGATCTGGGTGCACGACTATCACCTGATCCCGTTCGCGCGCGCGCTGCGCGCGGCCGGCGTGAAGAACCGTATCGGTTTCTTCCTGCACATCCCGTTTCCCGCCGCGCAGGTGCTCGTCAACGTGCCGCCGCATCGCGACCTGGTCGAGTCGCTGTGCGCGTTCGACCTGCTCGGCTTTCAGACCGAACCCGACCTGCGCGCATTCTGCGATTACGTCGAATCCGAAGCGGACGGCGTGATCGAGCGCGACGGCCGCCTGGTGACGGTGCGCGCATTCGGCCGGACGCTGCGCGCGGCCGCGTATCCGATCGGCGTGCATCCGGACGAGATCGCGGCGCTCGCGCAGGCCGGCGAGCACGGCAAGGCGGTGCGCACGCTCGCGGCGTCGCTGCGGGGCCGCAAGCTGATCATGAGCGTCGACCGGCTCGATTACTCGAAGGGACTCGTCGAGCGCTTCCGCGCGTTCGAGAAGTTGCTCGAGCACGAGCCGTCGCATCGCAATCGCGTGTCGTTCCTGCAGATCGCGCCGTCGACCCGTGCGGAGCTGCGTGCGTACCAGGACATCCGCCTGCAGCTCGAAGGAGAGTCGGGGCGTATCAACGGACGCTTCGCCGAGCTCGACTGGGCACCGATCCTCTATATCCATCGCCAGTACGACCGCCAGCTGCTCGCGGCGTTGTACCGGCTCGCGCGGGTCGGCTACGTGACACCGTTGCGCGACGGGATGAACCTCGTCGCGAAGGAGTACGTATCCGCGCAGGATCCGGACGATCCGGGCGTGCTCGTGCTGTCGCGCTTCGCGGGCGCCGCGCGCGAGCTGACGGGAGCGCTGATCGTCAATCCGATCGATATCGACGGGATGGCCGATGCGTTGTCGCAGGCGCTGACGATGCCGCTCGCCGAGCGGCGCGCGCGTTATACGGACATGATCGCGCAGCTTCGCGAGAACAACGTGTCGGTGTGGCGCGACAACTTCCTGCGCGATCTGCAGCACGCGTAACCGACGCCCCTCGCCGGAAATGAAAAAGCCGCAGTGCGAGCAGCGCTGCGGCTTTTTTGCTGGCTGCGGGCCGCTGCGTCAGGCCACGCGTTCGCCGGTCGGCGTGCTGCCGTCGGGGGCCGCGTGATGGCGGCCGTGCTGCTTCGCGAGCAGGTCGCGGTAGAGGCCGGGGCGGTTGCGCAGCACGTCGGGCGGCCCGTCGTCGATGACCTTGCCGTTGTTCATCACGATGATCCGGTCGAAGTTGCGCAGCGTCGACAGGCGGTGCGCGATCGCGATCACCGTGCGACCGACCATCAGGCGGTCGAGCGCGCTCTGGATCGCTTCCTCGGATGCGCTGTCGAGCGCGGACGTCGCTTCGTCGAGCAGCAGGATCGGCGCGTTCTTCAGGATCGCGCGCGCGATCGCGATGCGCTGGCGCTGGCCGCCCGACAGCTTGACGCCGCGGTCGCCGACGATCGTGTCATAGCCTTCCGGCATCGCTTCGATGAACTCCGCGCAGCGCGCGTCGCGCGCGGCCGCGAGCACTTCGTCGCGGGTCGCATCGGGGCGGCCGTATGCGATGTTGTCGTAGATCGTCCGGTGCAGCAGCGAGATGTCCTGCGGCACGAGCGCGATCGCGTGGCGCAGGCTGTCCTGCGTGATCGTCTTCACGTCCTGGCCGTCCACCTGCACGACGCCGTCCTGCGTGTCGTAGAAGCGCTGCAGCAGCGCGAGCACGGTCGACTTGCCGGCGCCCGACTTGCCGATCAGGCCGACGCGCTGGCCCGGCTCGATATGGAGATCGAAGTGGTCGAGGATCGCGCGGCGGTGCGGATACGCGAACGTCACGCGCTCGAAGTCGACGCGGCCGCCCTTGGCCGACAGCGGCTGGGCGTCCGAGCGATCGGGCATCCCGTGCGGCTCGAGCAGCGTCTTGACGGCTTCGGACAGGCGCGCGACGTGCTGGGTGACGTCGACGAGCGCGACCGCGAGGTCGCGCGTGCCGTGCAGGATCGTGAAGCCGAGCGAGCTGACGAGCACGATGTCGCCGGACGTCGCGCGGCCCTGGTCCCACAGCCACAGCGCCCAGCCGAGCAGGCCGGCGGACAGCATCGCGGTGATCACCGCGTGCAGCAGGCGCAGCTTTTCGAGATAGAGCAGGCTTTGCTGGCGCGCATCCATCTCGGCCTTGACCGTTGCGCCGAAGCGCTTCTGTTCGCGCAGCGTCATCCCGAACGCACGCACGAGGCCCATGTTGCCGATCACGTCGACGAGTTCGCCGTCGACCGCGGCGGCCTTCGCCGCGAACGCATGGTGGCGGGCCGAGCCGCGCCCGGCGAGCTTGAACAGGATCACGGACAGCACGGCCGAACAGCCGAGCAGGCCGGCGGCCATCATCGGATTGACGACGATGATCATCAGGATCGCGCCCATCACCGCGATGCACGGCGGCAGCACGTTCCACGCCATCGTGTTCTCCGACGTGTAGACGGCGTTCGACGTGGCCGTGATGCGGCTCGCGAGCGTGCCCGGCTGCTTTTCGGAGTAGTAGGTCGGCGAATGACCGATCAGGTACTGGAACAGGTCACGCCGCAGGTCGCCGGTGACCGCGACGAACGTATGCGCGGCGACCCAGCCGCCGACGCGCCACAGCAGGTTGTCGGCCGCGATCAGCCCGACGAGCAGCGCGAATGCGCTCCACAGCGGGCCGGGGTGATGACGCCCGGTCGCCAGCACGTCGATCAGGTGCTTGATCGCGTATTGCGAGCCGAGCGCGCAGCCGACGGCGGCCAGCACGCTGCAGAGCACGATCAGGTGGGCAACGGGATGCAGGCGGATGTAGCGGAACAGGAACGCGATCGGCCGGTGCGCGTAGCTCGACAGCTTCGCGTTGTGGGCGTTGCGCTGGGCAGGGGTGAGAGATTCCAAAATATGCGTGCGGTGATTCGGTGATTGAGCGTGGCGGCGGGATCGCTTGCCGGCGTTCGCCCGGACTGAATAATCCGGCATTGTAAACAAGGCCGTGCGCTGCGCTGCGCGAATCTTGCCTCGGCCAGGGGTGCGCGATCGATTTTGAGATAAAATCCGGCATCCCGTCCTGTCTCGTGTGCCGGAATCACGCTGCCGGCAGTCACGGGGGCAAGGAATGCCAAAAGGGCCTTCCACTCTAGAACGGACACCCAAGTCCGCGGGTTGCAAAGTGTTGCACCTTTGTAACAAAGTAAAGTGTTTGAAATGTTGTGCGCCGTATCGGGATTAACCCTAGATAATCGGCTCCGGGTTCGATTCCAGGTTTTTTACGAACCCCTGTCAACGGGTCTTCGTTTCAAACGTTCTATGCCTGTCGCGTCGCCGACGCTCCTTGAGCAGCGCGGGTTTGACGCCCCCGGCAGGCTGATTCGTCCGACTTTTCGGACGAAATGCATCCAGCCCGGACCGCCGGCAGGTTGCCGACCCATACCTGGTTTTTAGCCGATTTTTTAGGAGTTACGCATGCGAATCGCCCAAATCGCTCCGTTGCACGAAGCGGTGCCCCCGAAACTGTACGGTGGTACCGAGCGAGTGGTGTCCTACCTGACCGAAGCACTTGTCGAGATGGGGCATGACGTTACGCTCTTCGCGAGCGGCGATTCGCAAACCTCCGCGAAGCTCGAAGCGTGCTGGCCGCAGGCGCTGCGCCTCGACCCGACGATCCGCGACGTGATGGCCCCGCACATGCTGCTCCTCGAGCAGGTGCGCCGCCGCGCGGAAGAGTTCGACGTCCTGCACTGCCACATCGACTACTACCCGTTCTCGCTGTTCTCGCGCCAGCCGGTCCCGCATCTGACGACGATGCACGGCCGTCTCGACCTGCCGGAACTGCAGCCGATCTTCAACGCGTTCAGCGACGTGCCGGTCGTGTCGATCTCCGACAACCAGCGCATCCCGCTGCCGCAGGCGAACTGGCTGTCGACCGTTTACCACGGCCTGCCGGAAAACCTGCTGACGCCGATCCCGAACGTGAAGCCGAGCTACCTCGCGTTCCTCGGCCGCATCTCGCCGGAAAAGCGCGTCGACACGGCGATCCGCATCGCCGAGCAGGCCGGCCTGCCGATCAAGATCGCCGCGAAGCTCGACAAGGCTGACCGCGCGTACTACGAAGAGAAGATCAAGCCGCTGTTCGCGCTGCCGCACGTCGAGTACATCGGCGAAATCAGCGAAGCCGAGAAGACGGAATTCCTGGGCAACGCGCACGCGCTGCTGTTCCCGATCGACTGGCCGGAGCCCTTCGGCCTGGTGATGATCGAGGCGATGGCCTGCGGCACGCCGGTGATCGCGTTCAAGCGCGGCTCGGTGCCGGAAGTGATCGACAACGGCGTGTCGGGCTTCGTCGTCGAAGACGAACTGTCGGCCGTCGCGGCGCTCAAGCGCCTCGATACGCTGCCGCGCGAGAAGGTCCGCGCCGCGTTCGAAGCGCGCTTCTCGTCGAAGGTGATGGCGCAGAACTATGTGAAGGGCTACGAGGAACTGCTGCGCCAGAAGCGTCGCACGGTGCTCCGCGAAGTCAACGCAGGCTGATTGCGGGCCGCCGCCTGGCGGCGCGCGGCTCGCCAACGACGCCCCGTCCGGGTTTCCGGCGGGGCGTTGTCACATCCGCGGCGCGGATCTGTTGTATTCTCGCCGCGCCCGACGCCGCGAACGGCCCTCGAAGCGGCCCGGCATGGCATCCAGCCATCTGTCCAGACGGTAATGTCCCTATAATGGCCGTGCCGTGAAATCCGGCCCCGCACGAATATCCAGAGGAGAGCAGTCTTGGCGAGAACGAAATCCACGCGCGCAGCGCCGGCCCCCGGCGCCGGTGTGATCTTCGCGTTGCGTGCGATCGGTCTCGTGCTGCTCGCGCGCTGGCTGTTCTCGATGTCCCAGATGGGTTATCGCTCGTCGCTGTCCGCGATGGTGTCGTCGCCCTGGGCGTTCATCTACCTCCTGCTGATCTTCCTGCTGCTCGCGCTGCCGGGTGCCGTCGCGCGCGCCGAGCGGCCGTTCCATCCGCTGCCGCAGTGGCTGCGCCAGGCGCTGCGCGTCTTCGCGCTGATCGGTTTCCTGTTCGCGGTCTGGTCGATCGGCATGTTCGTCTGGGTGGATGGCTGGCGCCTCGCGCTGCATGCCGTGACGGCGACCAACGGCTGGCTCGTTGCCGCACCGGCGCTTTATGCGGCGATCGTCTGGATTTGCCGCCCGCGGCCGCTGTGGCGGACCAACGTGGCGGCCCGCCGCTTCGCGGTCGGCCGTTATGCGATTTCGCTCGACGTGCTGACGCGCACCGCGATCGTCTGGATGGAAAGCCGCAAGGTCGGCCAGTACGACGCGCGCGAACTGTCGGTGCGCTGGCCCGGCCGTACGGCGCCTGCCGCCGGCGAAGGGGCGACGGGCGGACAGCCCTCGGTCGTGCCGCCGCGCCGCGGCGGCCTGTTCAATCGACCGAAGGTCGAACTGCTGTGGGATTCGCCGGCGGCCGTCGGCCATAACCGGCAGATCGTCATGCGCGCGCCGCTCGCGACCGAAGGCGACCGCGTCGCGGTGCTCGCGCTCGACGCCGCGCTCAAGCAGATCGTCTGACAAGTCCCGCGCACAGCGGGCAGGTGGGGGGATTGGGGCGGCCGGCTAGGTGCGGGCGGCCAAGACCGGCCAGGCCCGGCCGAGTTTCGATATGGCCGGCCCGGTTCGCATCGCCATCCCGATCCGGATCCTGTTCGACTCGAGCGGCGTTTTCCGCCAGACACCCGCCAGCCGGGCCTCGCCGCTCCTATCGAGCCCGTCTCGGCCGGGCGATTCAGCCGCCCGGTCCGTTCCGCGCTCAGCGCACGAGGCAGGGGCGCTTGTTGTTGAAAGTCCACCCCGGAATCAGGTACTGCATCGCCGCCGCGTCGTCGCGGGCACCGAGCCCGTGCTGCTTGTACAGCTCGTGCGCGACCGCGACGGCATTCATGTCGATATCGATGCCGAGACCCGGCCGCTTCGGCACCTCCACCAGCCCGTTCTCGATCTTCAGCGGCTCGCGCGTCAGCCGCTCGCCGTCCTGCCAGATCCAGTGCGTGTCGATCGCGGTGACCTGGCCCGGTGCGGCGGCCGCGACATGCGTGAACATCGCGAGCGACACGTCGAAGTGGTTGTTCGAGTGCGAACCCCACGTGAGGCCCCAGTCGCGACACATCTGCGCGACGCGTACCGAACCCTGCATCGTCCAGAAGTGCGGATCGGCGAGCGGGATGTCGACGGCCTGCAACTGCACCGCGTGGCCCATCTGCCGCCAGTCGGTCGCAATCATGTTGGTTGCCGTCGGCAGCCCCGTCGCGCGGCGGAATTCGGCCATCACCTCGCGGCCCGAGTAGCCGTTCTCGGCGCCGCACGGATCTTCCGCGTAGGCGAGCACGTGATGCTGGTCGCGACACAGCCGCACGGCCTCGTCGAGCGACCACGCGCCGTTCGGGTCGAGCGTCACGCGCGCGTCGGGGAAGCGCTCGGCGAGCGCCGTCACGGCCTCGATCTCGCTCGCACCTTCGAATACGCCGCCCTTCAGCTTGAAGTCGTTGAAGCCGTAGCGCGCATGCGCGGCCTCGGCGAGCCGCACGACGGCCTCGGGCGTCAGCGCGGCTGCGTCGCGCACACGCGTCCAGTCGTCGGTCGCGCCGCTGCCGTCGCGGTAGGGCAGCGCGGTCTTCGTGCGATCGCCGACGTAGAACAGGTAGCCGAGCATTTCGACACGCTCGCGTTGCTGGCCCTCGCCGAGCAGCGCGGCGACCGGCACGCCGAGATGCTGGCCCAGCAGGTCGAGCAGCGCGGCCTCGAGCGCGGTGACCGCGTGGATCGTCGTGCGCAGGTCGAAGGTCTGCAGGCCGCGGCCGCTCGCGTCGCGGTCGGCGAAGGTGCGCCGCACGTCGTTGAGCACCGCATGGTAATTGCCGACCGGCTGGCCAACGACGAGCGCACGCGCATCGTCGAGCGTGCGGCGGATGCTTTCGCCGCCGGGCACTTCGCCGACGCCGGTCCGGCCCGCGCTGTCCTTCAGGATCACGAGGTTGCGGGTGAAGAACGGGCCGTGTGCGCCGCTCAGGTTGAGCAGCATGCTGTCGTGGCCGGCGACCGGGATCGCTTGCAGGTCGACGATGCGCGGCGTGTCGTGGGAGGGCGAGGCAGTGACGGCGTTCATGGGCGGCGATGGCAGAAGGGTGGGCAATGCCGTGCGGCAAAAGCTTTGCCGCGCGCGGCAGGAGGTGCGATCATTCGACAACCGACGTGCGCGGCGCGCAAGCCCCCGCAGGTCGATGCAACCCGGAACGGGGTGGGAGCGATAACCTGACCAGCGGAGCGCAGAACGCGAAAGCTGGCTGATCGTAAGGCATGGGACCAGGCAGTGCCGGCGTGCGCGCTTGAGTCGACAGGAGATCCGTGTTTTGATCATCAGTCGTCGGATGACTTGTGACGCAGTATAATGAATCATCGGCTTTCGCTCAAACCCCGCGTAAACCCTCGGCTCACATTACGATCATTCAAAAAGGAACCGGCCTCATGTCCGTGCCTACGCTTCCCGCAGCGCCGCGCCGTCGCGCACGCAGCCTCGCACAAGATGTCGTCGACGCGCTGACCGCGCAGATCGAAAACGGCACGCTGCGTCCCGGCGACAAGCTGCCGACCGAAACCGAAGTCATGGCGGCGCAGGGCGTGAGCCGTACGGTCGTGCGCGAGGCCATTTCGCGGATGCAGGCGAGCGGCCTCATCGAGACGCGCCACGGTATCGGCAGCTTCGTGCTGGAGCCGTCGCGCCGTCAGACGCTCGGAATCGACCCGGCGACGATCACGACGCTGCGCGACGTGCTCGCGGTGCTGGAGCTGCGCATCAGCCTCGAGAGCGAATGCGCGAGCCTCGCCGCGCAGCGCGCGAACGAAACCGACCTGGTCGCGCTGCGGCGCGCGCTCGACGCGATCGCAACGGGAGCGGGCGGCGGCCGCGACACGGCGCAGCTCGACTTTCAGTTCCACCTGCAGATCGCGCAATCCACCGGCAACCGCTATTTCGTCGACATCATGACGCAGCTCGGCACGTCGATCATCCCGCGCACGCGCGTGAATTCGGCCCGCTTCGCCGGTGACGATCTGGAGCGGTACGTCGGCCGGCTGAACCACGAGCACGAGGACATCTACGAGGCGATCGCGCGCCACGACCCGGAGGCCGCACGCGCCGCGATGCGCACGCACCTCACCAACAGCCGCGAGCGGCTGCGCCGCGCGCACGAGGCGGCCGAGGCCGAGCGCGACACGCAGGCCGGCTGATGCGTCGGGCGGTGCGTCCGCCCGGTCGAATCGCGTCAACATCAGTCGTCATACGAGATCGGTGTCCGGTCATCGATCACCGGGGCCGGGCGGCGTGTCCGCCGCCGGCCGCCGGCACCGCCGATCAGCCTCCCTTCGTCGTGATCGTCTTCCACGCGCCGCTCTTCACCTGGTACAGCGTCGACATCCCGCTCTTCAGCGAGCCGTCGTTCGCGAACGAGATGCGGCCGGTGACGCCTTCGAAGTCGATCTTCTTCAGCGCCGGACGATAGACCTTCGGGTCGGTCGAGCTGGCCGCCTGCATCGCCTTGATCGCCGCCCACGCGGCGTCGTAGCCGAACTGCGCGTACGACAGCACGTCGACCCCGAAGCGCTTCCTGAAGCGCTGTTCGAAATCCTTCCCTTGCGGCAGCTCGTCGAGCGGCCGGCCGTATTCCCATGCCATCGCGCCTTCGGCGGCCGGGCCCGCGATCTTGATGAACTCGTTGTCCTTCACGCCGCCGCCGCCGACGAACTGCGCGTTCAGCCCGAGCTGGCGCATCTGCTTGATGAAGTTCGCGGCGAGCGAATCGAGCCCGCCGAAGAAGATCAGGTCGGGATTCTTGGCCTTCAGGCTCGTGATCTGCGCGCGAAAGTCGACCGCCTGGTTGCTGGTGAATTCGCGGCCGATGAGGTTCCCGCCGGCGGCCTTCACGGCCTTCTCGAACTCGTCGGCCTCGCCCTGGCCGAACGCGGTGCGGTCGTCGATGATCGCGATGCGCTTCGCCTTCGTCACGTCGACCGCGTACTTGCCCGCGTTGCCGGCGTTCTGGCCGTCGGTCGCGATCACCATGAACATGTTCGCCAGCCCGCGCGAGGTGAGCGTCGGGTTGGTCGCCGCTGGATCGATCACCGGGATGCCGGCCTTGTCGTAGACGACCGAGGCCGGAATCGTCGTCCCCGAGTTGAAATGGCCGACCACGACCGACACGTTCTGGTCGACGAGCGCCTGCGCGGCCTGCACGCCAATGCGCGGGTCGGCCTGGTCGTCCTGCACGACGAGGTTGAAGTGCGCGGGCTTGCCGGCGATC
The DNA here is from genome assembly GCF_050768715.1 of Burkholderia sp. ZZQ-2. Taxonomy (NCBI): domain Bacteria; kingdom Pseudomonadati; phylum Pseudomonadota; class Betaproteobacteria; order Burkholderiales; family Burkholderiaceae; genus Burkholderia; species Burkholderia sp. ZZQ-2. The sequence continues at coordinate 27,777 of NZ_LDVA01000290.1, forward strand.
TGCACCTTCTGCGCTGCGGCATCGTCGAGCGCGAGCTGCACGCCGTTCTGCAGGTCCTTGCCGTAGCCGGCGTTCACGCCCGTGAGCGGCGCGGCGAAACCGACCTTCACGTCGGTCGTGTCGGCAGCCCGGGCGGCCTGTTGCGAGAGGAGGGCAAGCGCGGATGCAATCGACACCGACAGCAGGGAATGACGGAATTTCATGTTGTTCCTCTTGTTCGATACCTGCGAGTAAGTACCGCACACGCTCGGGATGGCTGAACGCGTGCGACGGGCGGGCGGTTCGACCGCTTCTCGGAATCGGGCGGGGAGGTCGGCATCGTGATCCTCGGAAGAATCTCCCGTCAGGCTCGGCGAAGAGCCCCGATCGTTTCGATATATAGGTCGCCGATATGCGTGGGTCTTGGCAATTTGCCGCGCATTCGATGCGGATTTGCGCATAGCTTCCGCGCGTGCGGAGGCAGCCGGTATCGGGAGTTTCCCGTCGCGAACGGAGCGGGCGGAGAGGAGGAGCGGAAGCGTGGGGAGGCGGCCCGGCCCGCCGGGGCCGTGCCGCCTCACGTGAGGCCGTCAGTCGGACAGCGCGTCCGATGCGGCTTCGGCATCGTCGTGCGATGCGTGCGTGCGGATCAGCGGATCGCTGGTGCTCGGGCGGCCCGTCTCGACGTGGCCCGCGAAGCGGCGCAGGAAGCCGAGCAGCCGGCCGTCGCTGACGGTCAGGTCGTACCAGCCGTGGCTGCCGCGCAGATCCCAGTAGTCGTCGATCTGCTGGCCCGGCGCGAGATCGAACGTGCGCGCGCGGCCGTGGCCGTATGCGTTCGTGACCTTGAGCCGCACCGCCTTGTGGCCGCGGTTCATCAGGCGCAGCGTGATGTTGCCGTTCGCGACGTCATAGCCGTAGATCACCTCGGGGTTCACGTTCGCGCTGCCGACGCCGGTCGCGAACGGGCCGCGGAAATGGCAGTAGAAGCCGTTCGGGCCGTACACGTCGAGGTCGTACAGGCCGAGCGACGCCGCGGCGCTCCACGTGTCGGCGATCCGCTTGCCGGCTTCGACCGTGTACGCCCACGGGCCGTCGAGGCGGTTGCGCGACTGCACCTGGAACGCGGCGCCCGCCCGGCCCGTGTTCGCGAAGGTCAGCCGGAACAGGCCGTTGACCGATTCGACGCGGCCGTGCACGAACAGCTCGTAAGGCAGCGCGCGCGCCGGCCGCAGCCCGGCCTCCTGCTTCGGCAGCTTCTGCAGCACCGGCGGCACGGGGATGTAGTCGGGGTGGCGCAGGCGGTCGGGCGGCGCGTAGCCGCTCGTATCCGGCAGCGTCGGCCAGCCGGCGTCGGCCGTCGCGAAATCGAACGCGGCGGTCAGGTCGCCGCACACCGCGCGACGCCACGGCGACACGTTGCCCGCCTTGACCGGGTATTGCGCGCCGAAACGCGCCTCGATGAATTGCAGCAGCGACGTGTGGTCGAAGGTCTGCGAGCAGACCCAGCCGCCTTTCGTCCACGGCGACACGACGAGCATCGGCACGCGCGGCCCGAGCCCGTACGGGCCGGCCATGTGTGATGCGTCGCCGGGGAACACCTCGTTGGTCGTCGCGACCGTCGACAGCCCGTTGTCGCGCGACTGCGGCGCGAACGGCGGCTGCACGTGGTCGAAGAAGCCGTCGTTTTCGTCGTACGTGATGAAGAGCGCGGTCTTGCTCCACACGTCCGGATTCGACACGAGCGCCTTCAGCACCTGCTCGATGTACCACGCACCGTAGTTCGCCGGCCAGTTCGGGTGCTCGGAATACGCTTCCGGCGCGCAGATCCATGACACCTGCGGCAGCGTGCCGTTCTTCACGTCCTGCTGCAGGATGTCGAACAGCGTGCCGCCGGCGCTGATGTTGGTGCCGGTGCGCGCCTTGTCGTACAGCGGCGTGCCGGGCAGCGCGGTGCGGTACTGGTTGAAGTAGAGCAGCGAGTTGTCGCCGTAGTTGCCGATGTACGGGTTCTGCGTCCAGCCCCACGAGCCGTTCGCGTCGAGCCCGGTGCCGATGTCCTGGTAGATCTTCCACGACACGCCGGCCTGTTCGAGCACTTCCGGATAGGTCGTCCAGCCGTAGCCCTTTTCCTCGTTGCCGAGCACCGGGCCGCCGCCCGTGCCGTCGTTGCCGACGTAGCCCGTCCACATGTAGTAGCGGTTCGGGTCGGTCGAGCTCGGGATCGCGCAGTGGTACGCGTCGCAGATCGTGAACGCGTCGGCGAGCTGGTAGTGGAACGGGATGTCGTCGCGCTTCAGGTACGCCATCGTCGTGGTGCCCTTGTTCGGCACCCACTGGTCGTAGCGGCCCTTGTTCCATGCCGCGTGCATGTCCTGCCAGCCGTGCGGCAGGTCCTGCAGGAACTGCAGGCCGAGCTTGTCCGCGCCCGGATGGAACGGCAGCAGCTCGGCCGGGCCGACCGGCTGGTGGAACACCGACTTGCCGTTCGCGAGGCGCAGCGGGCGCGGGTCACCGAAGCCGCGGACACCGCGCATCGTGCCGAAGTAGTGGTCGAACGAGCGGTTCTCCTGCATCAGGATCACGATGTGTTCGATATCGCGGATGGTGCCGGTGCGGCGGTTCGCGGGAATCGCGAGCGCATCGCGGATCACGGGCGGGAACAGGTTCAGCGCGGCGGCGCCGGCGGTGCCGGCAGCGACGCGCAGGAAGTCACGACGGTTCGATCGGGTCATGGTCGTTATCGTGGGGTAAAAGGGAGAGCCGATTGGCGGGACCTGCTGAAAGGGCGCACTCGGGTCGCAGGATGCGGCTGCGCCGGGTGGTGCCGCCGCGAGCATAGCGAGGAATCAGTGTCATTCATGTGAAGTCCGGAAACGTTTGCATCCGCGTCGAAGCGATATCAACGCAGCGTCGGGGCATATCGCGAACGGTCGTGGTGATGCAGGGGGTAGCGCGGGAAAGCAGGACAGCAGGAAAGCAGGAAAGCAGGAAAGCAGGAAAGCAGGAAAGCAGGAAAGCAGGAAAGCAGGACAACGGGACAACGGGACAACGGGAAAGCGCGGGACGCGCGCCGCTGAAGCGGCGGGCGATGCCGGTACGTCAGGCGTCCGTCACCCACGCGCCGAACCATTCGCTCGGGCGTGCGATCTCGTCCTGCGCGGCGACGAGTTCGAGCTCGTAGCGGCGTGCATCGTAGGTCGCCTTCACGACCGCATGCACGGCTGCGAGCGTGTGCTCGAACGCGGCGCGCACGGAGTCGCCGCGCAGCCGGCATGCGACGAAGATCGCGCTGGTCAGGTCGCCGACGCCGACCGGATGGCGCGGAAACGCGTACAGCGGGCGCTGGCCGATCCATGCCTCGGTTTCGGTGACGGCGAGCATGTTGAAGCGATCAGCCGGGCTGTTGCGGTCGTGCAGATGCTTGACGAGGATGATTTGCGGGCCGCGCCGGATCAGCGCGCGGCATGCTTCGACGGCTTCGGCGACGGTTTCGATGCGCCGCCCGACCAGCTTCTGCAGTTCGGTGTGGTTCGGCGACATGCCGTCGGCGAGCGCCGGCATTTCCTGGACCATGAATTCCTCGACGCCGGGTTCGGGCCGGATGCCGCCCGTCTGGCCCATCGCCGGATCGCAGAAGTACCACGCGTTCGGGTTCATCGCCTTCACCGAGCGGACGATCTCGACGGCCGCGCGGGCCTGCGGCGGCGAGCCGAGGAAGCCGGACAGCACGGCGTCGCAGCGCTTGAGCGCGCCGATCGCGGCGATGCCGTCGACGAGCTGCTCCATCTTCGCGGCATCGATCGCGCTGCCCGCCCAATGGCCGTACTGCATGTGATTCGACAACTGGACGGTATTGAGCGGCCAGACGTTGACGCCGAGGCGCTGCATCGGGAACACGGCCGCACTGTTGCCGGCATGGCCGTAGATGACGTGCGACTGAATGCTGAGGACGTTTTTCATGGGAATCGCCTGCACGCGTTTCAGGGTCACGTCACACGATACCCGAGTTCGTCGCGCGCGCGGAAGTCGCGCGGCCCCGGAGTGTTGCGCGCCGTCGTCAGCGCGACCGCGTAGAATCGCGGGGCGCGAGGCGGCCCGGCTGCCCGCGTGCGTCTCCAATCACCGTGATCGCCATGCTTTCGATTCGCAAGATGTTGTATGCCGTGCGCGCCGTCGTGCTCGGCGCGGGTGTCGCCGCCGCGTGCGCCATGCCTGTCGCGGCGGCCGCCGCATCGCCCGCCGGCAACGACGGGCCCGTGTACGGCCCGCGCCTGGAAGGGTTCACCTATCCGGCACCCGTGCGGGTGTATACGTTCGTGTCGCAACGCGAAACGCTCGAGATGGCCTATCTCGACGTGCCGCCGGCGCACCCGAACGGCCGCACCGTCGTGCTGCTGCACGGGAAGAACTTCTGCGCGGCGACCTGGGAGGACACGATCGGCGTGCTGAGCCGTGCCGGCTATCGCGTGATCGCACCGGACCAGATCGGCTTCTGCAAGTCGTCGAAGCCCGATCGCTACCAGTACAGCTTCCAGCAACTGGCGCGCAACACGCACGCGCTGCTCGAATCGGTAGGGGTGAAGTCGGCGACGATCGTCGGCCACTCGACGGGCGGGATGCTCGCGATGCGCTACGCGCTGATGTATCCGAAGGCGACCGAGCAGCTCGTGCTCGTGAACCCGATCGGCCTCGAGGACTGGAAGGCGCTCGGCGTGCCGCCGCTGCCGGTCGACTACTGGTATGCGCGCGAGCAGAAGACCACGGCCGACAGCATTCGCCGCTATGAGCAGGGCACGTACTACGCGGGCAAATGGTCGCCGTCGTACGAGCGCTGGGTGCAGATGCTGGCCGGGATGTACCGTGGCGCCGGCCGCGATGCAGTCGCCTGGAACTCCGCGCTGATCTACGACATGATCCTCACGCAGCCGGTGGTCTACGAACTCGGCGCGATCCGCGTGCCGACGCTGCTGATGATCGGCGACAAGGACACGACCGCGATCGGCAAGGACGTGTCGCCGCCCGACGTGCATGCGAAGCTCGGCCGCTACCCGGAACTCGCGAAGCGGACGCAGGCCGCGATCCCCGGCGCCCAGCTCGTCGAATTCCCGGCGCTCGGGCACGCGCCGCAGATCCAGGACCCGGACGCGTTTCACAAGGCGCTGCTCGACGGGCTGGAGGCCGTGCACCCGCAGTGACGCGGGGGCGGCCGCGGGTGTGTGCCGTCAGCGCACCTCGCTCGCGAGCTCGTCGCGGATCTGCGCGGTCAGTTCGAACGAACGCAGCCGTGCCGCGTGATCGTAGATCTGCGCGGTGACGATCAGCTCGTCGGCTCCCGTCTGCGCGATGCGGTCGCGCAGCTTGTCGCGCACGGTGTCGCGCGAGCCGACCGCCGCGAACGACAGCGAATGCGCCACGGTCGCGAGCTCGAGCTCGTTAGCCTCGAGCACGTCGACGGGCGGCGGCAGCTTGCCCGGCGTGCCGCGCCGCAGATTGATGAACTGCTGCTGCAGCGACGTGAACAGGCGCCGCGCCTCGTCGTCGGTATCGGCGACGAACACGTTGACGCCGACCATCGCATGCGGTTTCGGCCACGCGGCCGACGGCCGGTACTGCGCACGATAGATCTCGAGCGCGCGCATCAGATAATCCGGCGCGAAGTGCGACGCGAACGCGAACGGCAGCCCGAGCATCGCGGCCAGCTGCGCGCTGAACAAACTCGATCCGAGCAGCCACACGGGCACGTCGAGCCCCGCGCCGGGCACTGCGCGCACGCGCTGGCCGGGCACCGGCTCCGCGAAGTAGCGCTGCAGCTCGGCGACATCGTCCGGAAACGAATCGGCGCTGCCGATCAGGTCGCGGCGCAGCGCGCGCGATGTGGTCTGGTCGGTGCCGGGCGCGCGGCCGAGGCCGAGGTCGATGCGCCCCGGATACAGCGACGCGAGTGTGCCGAACTGCTCGGCGATCACGAGCGGCGCGTGGTTCGGCAGCATGATGCCGCCCGACCCGACGCGGATCGTCTGCGTGGCGCCCGCGACATGGCCGATCACGACGGCCGTTGCCGCGCTCGCGATGCCGGGCATGTTGTGATGCTCGGCGAGCCAGTAGCGCAGGTAACCCCAGCGTTCCGCGTGCTGCGCGAGATCGACGGTATTGCGGAAAGCCTGGGAGGCGTCGGCGCCGGCTGGAATGGGGGCGAGATCGAGTACGGAAAACGGAGTCATCGGTTGGCCTTCGAACAGGGGGGGCGGGGTGATGCGCTTACGCAACAAATGCCAGGGATTTTGCCAAAGGGTTCCGGAACCTGCTGAGGGCGGCGCGATACCCATGCGCCTTTCAGGGGTGCAAGGCTGAATCCGGTGATCGTTGCAAAAATCAATCCAATCGACGATTAATTACCAATCTTTACGGCGATTGGATGTGAATCCGCATCGACGTACAAATTTGCACGAAACGATTGATTTTCAAGACTGCAATACGCCTGCAAACCGCTTACGCTAACGTGAACGCGGGTGCGCTCAAATGGTTCGCCGACTGCGCAGCTTTGCCGGAATTGCACAAGTCCGTTTCTCGGAGCGCCGAGCGCGGGGTGCCGCAGACTGCTAAAATCCGGCGCCTGCCCATGTTGTGCCGAAGGTAGCCATACGAGTCTTCCCGCATCTCGTCCGGGTTTCGCGCGGAGGTGCCCCACGCGAAGCCGGGCATGGCCACACCCGAAGGATGGGTCGAGCCTCCCTCATATACAGACGCTGCTGGAACAAGGAGTCGGGTCGTGCCCGCGTTCGTCGTTGTCGGAATACCGAATCACGCTCAATCGCGCTCAAGCGTTTTCCATGGCGTTCAGGTCGCCGGGAGGCGTCGCGCATGACGGCAACCACAACGATGCTCGACTGGCTCCTGATCGTCTTTACGCTGGCCGCGGCCGGCTATGCGCTCGTCGCGGCGTTCGCGCCGCGGCCGCGTACGCCGCGCACGGCCGCGCGCGACGGCTTCGAGCCGGTCAGCGTGCTCAAGCCGCTGTGCGGCGCGGAGCCGCACCTGTACGAAAACCTCGCGACGTTCTGCGAGCAGCGTCATCCGCGTTACGAAGTGCTGTTTGGCGTCGCGTCGGCGGCCGATCCGGCCGTCGCCGTGGTCGAACGGCTGCGCGCCGATTACCCCGAGTGCGACATCACGCTCGTGATCGATGCGCGCGTGCACGGCAAGAACCTGAAGGTCAGCAACCTGATCAACCTCGCCGAACGCGCGAAATACGGCCGCATCGTGATCGCGGACAGCGACATCGCGGTGACGCGCGATTATCTGGAGCGCGTGACGGCACCGCTCGCCGACGTGTCGGTCGGCGTCGTCACGTGCCTGTATCATGCGCGCAGCGTCGGCGGGTTCTGGACGCGAATCGGCGCGCAGTTCGTCGACGCCTGGTTCGCGCCGTCGGTCCGGATCACGCATCTCGGCCGCTCGAGCCGCTTCGGCTTCGGCGCGACGCTCGCGCTGACGCGCGACACGCTCGACCGGATCGGCGGCTTTCCCGTGCTGAAGGACGAACTGGCCGACGATTTCTGGCTGGCCGAGCTGCCGCGCCGCCTCGGGCGCCGCACCGTGCTGTCGGAGGTCGAGGTCGCGACCGACGTGATCGAGCCGTCGTTCGGGCCGCTTTGGCACCGCGAGACGCGCTGGCTGCGCACGATCCGTTCGCTGAATCCGGCCGGTTTCGCGTTCCTGTTCATTACGTTCACCGTGCCGTGGCTCGCGATCGGCGCGGCGCTCGCGCTGCGCCTCGACGGCACCTTCGCCGGCTCGCTGGCGGGCTGGGCGGCCGTGGTGGGCGCGTTCGGGCGGCTCGTGCTGCACGCGCGCGGCGAGGACGGCTGGCGCGCATTCTGGCGCGACTTGCCGCTCGTCGCGGTGCGCGACACGCTGCTCGCGCTCGAGTGGCTCGCGGCCGTGTTCGGCACGCATGTCGTGTGGCGCGGCGCGAGGATGACGGTCGTCGGCGGCGAGCGCGCGGCGGCGGCCGTGGAAGCAGTGGACGGCCGCTAGGGCCGTTCCGGTCGAACCCGGCCCGAGGGCCGAGACGCGCTGCGCGGCGAGGCCGCGCGGCGCGACATGACAGAGAGGCGGGCGCCGGCAGGGCGGCCCGCGGTTTTTTGACTGAATCGTTGTAACGAAACGAACTATGCAGGCTACCGGAGCATTCATGAAAACGCTGTTCTTGCAGGCCCCTTCGTATGACGGCTTCGACGGCGGAGCCGGCTCGCGCTATCAGGCGAAGCGCGAAATCCGTTCCTTCTGGTATCCGACGTGGCTCGCGCAGCCGGCCGCGCTCGTGCCGGGCAGCCGCGTCGTCGACGCGCCGGCCGACGGCCTGTCGGTCGAGGAAACGCTGAAGATCGCCAACGACTACGACCTCGTGATCATCCACACGAGCACGCCGTCGTTCCCGACCGACGCGATGTTCGCGCAGGATCTCAAGAAGATGAAGCCGTCGATGCTGGTCGGCATGGTCGGCGCGAAGGTGATGGTCGATCCGCACAACTCGCTCACGGCGAGCGAGGCGATCGACTTCGTGTGCCGCGAGGAATTCGACTACACCTGCAAGGAAATCGCCGAAGGCAAGCCGTTCGCCGAGATCAAGGGCTTGAGCTGGCGCGCGAAGGACGGCTCGATCGAGCACAACGAAGCGCGTCCGATCCTCGAGAACATGGACGAACTGCCGTTCGTCGCGCCCGTCTACAAGCGCGACCTGAAGATCGACAACTACTTCATCGGCTACCTGAACTACCCGTACGTGTCGATCTACACGGGCCGCGGCTGCAAGTCGCGCTGCACGTTCTGCCTGTGGCCGCAGACGGTCAGCGGCCATCGCTACCGCACGCGCTCGGTCGAGAACGTCCTCGCGGAAGCGAAGTGGATCCGCGACAACATGCCGGAAGTGAAGGAACTGATGTTCGACGACGACACCTTCACCGACGACCTGCCGCGCGCCGAAGCGATCGCCATCGGTCTGGGCAAGCTCGGCATGACGTGGTCGTGCAACGCGAAGGCCAACGTGCCGTACAAGTCGCTCAAGATCATGAAGGAAAACGGCCTGCGCCTGCTGCTGGTCGGCTTCGAATCCGGCGACGACCAGATCCTCGTGAACATCAAGAAGGGCGTGCGCACCGATTTCGCGCGCCGCTTCAGCGCGGACTGCAAGAAGCTCGGCATCAAGATCCACGGCACCTTCATCCTCGGCCTGCCGGGCGAGACGCAGGAGACCATCAAGAAGACGATCGAGTACGCGAAGGAAATCAATCCGCACACGATCCAGGTCTCGCTCGCCGCGCCGTATCCGGGCACGACGCTCTACAAGCAGGCCGTGGAGAACGGCTGGATGGAAGAGAACAAGACCATCAACCTGGTGAGCAAGGAAGGTGTGCAGCTCGCGGCGATCGGCTACGCGCACCTGTCGCGCGACGAGATCTATCACCACCTCGAGCAGTTCTATCGCCAGTTCTACTTCCGTCCGTCGAAGATCTGGGAGATCGTGCGCGAGATGCTGACGAGCTGGGACATGATGAAGCGCCGCCTGCGCGAAGGCGTCGAGTTCTTCCGCTTCCTGCGCGCGCACGAGGCGTAATCCGTGGCGACGCAGCGGGCGGCGCGGGCGCTGATCTTCACCGCGGACGACTTCGGGCTGCACCCGCGCGTCAACGCGGCAGTCGAACGCGCGCACCGCGACGGCGTGCTGAACGCCGCGAGCCTGATGGTCGGCGCGAGCGCCGCACCGGATGCGATCGAGCGCGCGCGGCGGCTGCCGTCGCTCGCGGTCGGTCTGCATCTCGTGCTCGCGGACGGGCCGGCCACGCTGCCCGCGCATGAGATTCCCGCGCTCGTCGGCCCCGACGGGCGGTTCGGCGACGCGATGGCGAAGGACGGCTGCCGCTTCTTCTTCCTGCCGCACGTGCGGGCGCAGCTGCGCCGCGAGATTCGCGCGCAGTTCGACGCGTTCGCGGCGAGCGGCCTGCCGCTCGATCACGTGAACGCGCACAAGCATTTCCACCTGCATCCGACCGTGCTGTCGCTGATCATCGAGATCGGCCGCGACTACGGGCTGCGCGCGGTGCGGCTGCCGTACGAGACGAGCGCGCCCGCGCTGCTCAAGCCGTGGATCGCGCTCGTGCGCGCGCGGCTCGACCGGGCGGGGCTCGCGCACAACGACTACGTGGTCGGCATCGAGCATACGGGCGCGATGGACGAGGCCGTGCTGCTCGACGCGCTGGCCAAGCTGCCGCCGGGCGTCGGCGAGATCTACTGCCATCCGGCCGAGGCCGGCGACGGCCCGATCACGCCGACGATGGCCGGCTACCGTCCGGTGGACGAACTCGATGCGCTGCTGTCGCCGCGCGTCGCGGCCGCGCTGAAGGCCGCGGGCGTCGCGACCGGCGGTTTTGCCGACGTGTTCGGCCAGCCTGCGTCGCGGCGCGGCGGGCAGGCGTCGCGCGCACCGGGAGCGCAGCCGTCATGATCAAGTGGATCAAATGGCTCGGCTGGCCGCTCGGCATCGGCATCCTGCTGGCGCTGGGGCTGCACGAAGGCATCGGCGACGTGTCGCAGATGCTCGCGCGCGCCGGTTACGCGCTGCTGTGGCTCGTACCGTTCCACGCGCTGCCGCTGCTGCTCGACGCCTACGCGTGGCACCTGCTGCTCGACAGGCGCTCGTCGCTGCCGTTCCTCTGGTGGATCGCGACCGTGCGCGAAGCCGTGAACCGGCTGCTGCCGGTGGTCGGGATCGGCGGCGAGCTGGTCGGCATCCGGCTCGCGCGCTGGCAGGTGCCCGACGCGAGCCGCGTGACGGCGTCGGTGATCGTCGAGGTGCTCGTGACGATCGTCGTCCAGTATGCGTTTGCCGCGCTCGGCCTCGTGCTGCTGCTCGCGACGACGGACAACATGGGCGGCGGCACGATCGGCCTCGCGCTGCTGCTGACGCTGCCGCTGCCGGTGCTCGGCGTCGTGCTGATGCGCCGCGGCGGGATCTTCCACGCGATCGAGCGTTTCGCGGGCCGCCTGCTCGGCGATTCGCACCGGCTGCTGCAGGGCGTCGACGGCAAGCGCCTCGATGCCGACATCGATGCGCTGATGTCGCGCACGGGCCTGTTGTTCAGCGCGTTCTTCTGGCAGCTGGCCGGCTACGTGCTCGGCGCGCTCGAGATCTACTGGGCGCTCGCGCTGCTCGGCCATCCGGTGTCGATCGGCGGCGCGATCGCGATCGAGGCGATGACGCAGGCCGTGCGCCATGCGGCGTTCATGGTGCCGGGCGGCCTCGGCGTGCAGGAGGCGACCGTCGTGCTGCTCGCGCAGATGTTCGGCGTCGACCGCGAGACGGCGCTGTCGCTCGCGCTGGTCAAGCGTGGCCGCGAGGTGCTGTTCGGCTGCCTCGCGCTCGGTTCGTGGCAGCTTGCCGAACTCGTGCGCACGCGCCGCAGCATCGGTGCGCCGCCGGCCGTGCCGCGCGCGCCGCACGCGACGGGCCGCGTGGCCGAAACCGAATCCGAAACGATGCATTGACCACGAGACGGGCCGCGCGCCCGTCTCGCGCTTTTGGCGTCGCGCGGGTATCCTTGCCGCGTGTTTTCTCGACGCGCATTTCTTCCGATGAATTTCCGTTTCCGGCTGCTCCCCGTGACGATGCTGGCCGCCGCGCTGGCGCTGACCGGCTGCGACGACAAGCAAGGCAACCTCGACGTGCAACGTATCAGGGACTTCTTCAACGCGATCAAGCCCGCGCCGCTGCTGCTGAAGGGGCTGAAGGCCGGCGAATCGACCGAGGCCGACGTGCGCGGCACGATGGGCAAGCCCGAGACCGAGCGCGACTTCACCGACGGCTCGAAGCGTCTCGAATACCCGCGCGGCCCGATGGGCAACCAGACGTGGTTCGTCGACCTCGATGCGAACGGCCGCTACACGGGCGCGACGCAGGTGCTGACCGCCGAGAATTTCGCGAAAGTGCGCCCGGGGATGAACGAGGACGAGGTGCGGCGCCTGCTCGGCAAGCCCGGCGACATCGCGCAGTATCCGCTCAAGCCCGAGACGGTCTGGAGCTGGCGCTGGCTCGAGGACGGCGTCAACACCGACGCGTTCTTCAACGTCCATTTCGGCCCGGACGGGCTCGTCTACACGACTTCGCGCTCCGACATCCTGAAGGGGCGGTAAGCCCGACCGTCTTCTTCGGCGCTATATCGAAAAAGCGACCGGAAAATTGCAAAAAGTCCGCTTCCCTGGCCGTTATCCGGTTGTCAGGGAGCGGCTTTTTTCCTTTTGAAACAGCGGTGTAGGTCGCGGTTGAAAATGATGGGACGGATTGTTGCGACGCAGCAATCGCGTGCCGGGTGATTTGAGGCAATCAATTTCGCTTGCGACTATCCGCGTCAGCCCGGCGCGGGACAGGCAGACGCGTCGGCATCCATTCCAACTCTGGAGACGCGCGTGTTCCTTTACGGCTTTGGTCCTGTCCTCTGGGCCGGCACCGTGCAGACCATCGAGCTGTCGGTGCTGTCGCTCGCCACTGCGGTGGCGCTGGGGCTGATCGGCGCGGTGGCGAAGCTGTCGCACAACCGGGTGCTGCGAGCGATCGCGACCGGTTATACGACGCTGATCCGCTCGGTGCCCGATCTCGTCCTGATGCTGCTGCTGTTCTACAGCATCCAGATCTGGCTGAACCAGTTCACCGACTTCGTCGGCTGGGACCAGATCGACATCGACCCGTTCGTGGCCGGCGTGCTCACGCTCGGCTTCATCTATGGCGCGTACTTCACCGAGACGTTCCGCGGCGCGTTCCTGTCGGTGCCGCGCGGCCAGCTCGAAGCCGGTGCGGCTTACGGGATGAGCGGGATGCGCGTGTTCGTGCGGATCATGTTTCCGCAGATGATGCGTTTTGCGCTGCCGGGCATCGGCAACAACTGGCAGGTGCTCGTGAAGGCCACCGCGCTGGTGTCGATCATCGGTCTCGCGGACGTCGTGAAGGCCGCGCAGGACGCCGGCAAGAGCACGTTCAACATGTTCTTCTTCATCCTCGTCGCGGCGCTGATCTATCTCGCGATCACGACCGTTTCCAACCTCGTGCTGATCCAGCTCGAGAAGCGTTATTCCATGGGCGTGCGGCACGCAGAACTATGATCGAGATCCTCCAGGAATTCGGCCAGGCGTTCCTTTACTGGGACGGCCAGCGCCTCTCCGGCCTCGCGGTGACGCTGTGGCTGCTCGTCGCGTCGATTTCGCTCGGCTTCGTGTGCGCGGTGCCGCTCGCGGTCGCGCGCGTGTCGAAGAAGAAGTGGGTGTCGACGCCGGTGCGGTTCTACACGTACGTGTTCCGCGGCACGCCGCTCTACGTGCAGTTGCTGCTGCTGTACACGGGCATGTACAGCCTCGAGTTCGTGCGGTCGCACTCGCTGCTCGACGCGTTCTTCCGCAGCGGCTTCAACTGCGCGATTCTCGCGTTCGCGCTGAACACCTGCGCATACACGACCGAGATCTTCGCGGGTGCGATCCGCGCGATTCCGCACGGCGAGGTCGAGGCGGCGCGGGCATACGGAATGTCGCCGTTCACGATGTACCGCCGCGTGATCCTGCCGTCGGCGCTGCGCCGCGCGCTGCCGCTGTACAGCAACGAGGTGATCCTGATGCTGCACGCGACCACCGTCGCGTTCACGGCGACCGTGCCGGACATCCTGAAGGTCGCACGCGATGCGAATTCCGCGACCTACATGGCGTTCCAGTCGTTCGGAATCGCCGCGCTGATCTATCTTGCGGTATCGTTCGCACTCGTCGCGGCGTTTCGCCGCGCGGAGCGCCACTGGCTCGCGTATCTCGCGGCCGCCCGTCATTGATTCACTTCGAGGAGAGCCAGTTGGCCGAGATCACTCAAACGAGCGCGTCCGCTTCCACCAAGCTTGCCGCGGTCGACATTCACAAGCGCTACGGCGACAACGAGGTGCTCAAGGGCGTATCGCTGAACGCGAAGGCCGGCGACGTCATCAGCATCATCGGCGCGAGCGGCTCGGGCAAGAGCACGTTCCTGCGCTGCATCAATTTTCTCGAGCGGCCGAATGCGGGGCAGATCGTCGTCGACGGCGAGACCGTGCGCACGAAGACCGACCGCGCCGGTGCGCTCGAAGTCGCCGATCACAAGCAGCTTCAGCGCATCCGCACGAAGCTCGCGATGGTGTTCCAGCACTTCAACCTCTGGGCGCACATGAACGTGCTCGAGAACGTGATGGAAGCGCCGGTGCACGTGCTCGGCATTTCGAAGAAGGAAGCCGAGGAGCGTGCGCGCGAGTACCTGGAGAAGGTCGGCTTGCCGCCGCGCGTCGAGAAGCAGTATCCGTCGCATCTTTCCGGTGGCCAGCAGCAGCGCGTGGCGATTGCGCGCGCGCTGGCGATGCATCCTGACGTGATGCTGTTCGACGAGCCGACGTCGGCGCTCGACCCGGAACTGGTGGGCGAAGTGCTGAAGGTGATGCAGAAGCTCGCCGAGGAAGGCCGCACGATGATCGTCGTCACGCACGAGATGGGTTTCGCGCGCAACGTGTCGAATCACGTGATGTTCCTGCATCAGGGGCGGACCGAGGAAGAGGGCGATCCGAAGGAAGTGCTGGTACGCCCGCAGAGCGAGCGGCTGAAGCAGTTCCTGTCGGGCAGTCTCAAGTAACGCGACAGGGCGGGTTTCATACGTGGTACCGGTGTCTCGTCCCGCAGGCGCCACCCGCACGATGCAGGTGGCGATCGTTGCATTGCCGCCCGTGTCGATGTCGGGCGTGGGTCCGATCGTCGATGCGCTGAACCTCGCGAACGAGATCGACGGGCGGCTGCTGTATCGCTGGCAGGTGTGTTCGTGGGACGGGCGGCCCGTGCCGCTTGCCGGCGGTGCGCAGTGGCATGCCGATGCGGCGTTCAACGATGCGATCGCGTGCGACTGGGTCATCGTCGTGTCGGAGCGGTTTCAGCAGTTTGCCGACTATCGGTTGTTTCTCGCGAGTCTCGCGCGGGTCGGGCAGCGCACGCCGCTCGTGACCGGAATTCATCACGGCGTGTGGTGGCTGGCGATGGCCGGGCAGCTTTCCGGGTACCGGGTGAGCGTGAACTGGGAGACGTATCAGCAGTTCGCCGAACAGTTCGAGCGGTCGATCGTCACGCAGCAGATCTTCGAGATCGATCGGGACCGCGCGACGTGCGCGGGTGGGCAGGCTACCGTGGATTTCATGCTGGCCATGATTGGCCGGGAACATGGGGCGGACCTCGCGGAGCGGATTGCCGATGCACTCGGGGTCGGGACTTTGCGGAGCGGCGAAGAGCGGCAGCGGATTCCCTTTGTGACTGCGCCGGGCGAGCGGCATCCTCGGTTGAACGATGCGTTGCTGCTCATGGAAGCCAATGTCGAGGATCCGTTGACGACCGACGAGATCGCCGAACTCGTCGGCGTTTCACGCCGGCAGCTCGAGCGGCTCTTTCGACAGTATCTCGGGGCGATGCCCTCGAAGTATTACCTCAACCTCCGGTTGCTCAAGGCCCGGACTCAGTTGCAGCGGACCAGCAAGTCGGTTGTGCAGGTTAGCCTCGCCTGTGGGTTTTCTTCTGCTGCGCATTTTTCCAACGCGTACCGCGAGAGGTTCGGGGTCACGCCTCGGGAGGATAGGCGAGCGTGGCTCGAGAAGCAGACCGGCGGGGGCAGTGAACCGCGGGGTGGGGCGCTCGTCGAGCGTGGGAAGGATTGATTTCAGGTTTTTTTGCAGTGCGCTTGCTTTTGTCGTGAAGCACTTGTGAGCTTGTCGGTCTATTAGCGTCGCCCCTGCGCGGGGCGGCGGTTACTTTTCTTTGTCTTGCCAAAGAAAAGTAACCAAAAGAAAGGCGCTGGGAAAACGCATGACTTCCCGGTGCCATGGTCGTCAGAGTGGTTCACACCTAAGTGTCCGCGCCAGTCAGGAACGCGGAGTGGTTCGAGCAATGGTTCTGACGCCACTCCCTACCCAACAGAGCGGTATACCGCCCGCTAGCTCCATCCTCGCTTCGCTCGGCTGCAAGGTACCTCCCGTCGCGTTTCATGCCCTCGCTGCTTCTGCCCGCGCTGATCAGCAGATCGGACACTCTCTTTGCTCACACCATTCGTACCTGTCGGACTGCTTGTCATCGGTACGTGTTTGATACCGTCGGTGGCGTGTGTTTTCGTGATGGGTCGCTGCGTCCCTTTTTCCTTGTGAATGAGGGTGTGCCCTTGATTTGCTGAGTTCGGGGTACTTGCGCGTGCGATTGCCGGGAGGATTGACCTTATGCGCCACTGGAGGGGGTGTACCTGTCGGCCGAGCGAAGCGAGGGCGGAGCTTGCGGGTGGTATACCGCTCTGTTGGGTAGGGAGTGGAGTCAGAACCATTGCTCGAACCACTCCGCGTTCCTGACTGGCGCGGACACTTAGGTGCGAACCACTCTGACGACCATGGCACCGGGAAGTCATGCGTTCTCCCAGCGCCTTTCTTTTGGTTACTTTTCTTTGGCAAGACAAAGAAAAGTAACCGCCGCCCCGCGCAGGGGCGACGCTAATAGACCGACAAGCTCACAGGTGCTTCACGACAAAGGCAAGCACACGACCCACAAGCCCCAAAACCAGACAAGCTTCCACGCCCTCCGCCCGGAGAGAGGGCAAAATAAAGCGCACTATCCGCTTCCGATAGAACCCGTCGCAATTCCGCAAGACGCTTGCGTCACCCTTACCTAAACTTGATCCTGTTGAACCCTCTTACGAAACCGAAAGGAACGACCATGACGACCTCGACCGTGACCCGCCAGACATTCGATGAAGTGATGGTGCCGGTATTTTCTCCCGCGCCGTTCGTGCCGGATCGCGCAGAGGGCTCCCGCGTGTGGGACACGGCCGGCCGCGAGTACATCGATTTCGCGTGCGGCATCGCGGTGACGTCGCTCGGCCACGGCCACCCGGAACTGCTGAAAGTCCTGGACGAGCAAAGCCGCAAGCTCTGGCACATCGGCAACGGCTACACGAACGAGCCGGTGCTGCGCCTTGCAAAGCGCCTCGAATCGCTGACCTTCGCCGACCGCGCGTTCTTCGCGAACTCGGGCGCGGAAGCGAACGAAGCCGCCCTGAAACTCGCGCGCCGCGTCGCGTTCGACCGCCACGGCGCCGACAAGGTGGAAATCATCTCGTTCGTGCAGTCGTTCCACGGCCGCACGTTCTTCACGGTCAGCGTCGGCGGCCAGCCGAAGTACTCGGAAGGCTTCGGCCCCGTGCCGGCCGGCATCACGCATCTGCCGTACAACGACATCGAAGCCGCGAAGGCCGCGATCGGCCCGCAAACCTGCGCAGTGATCGTCGAGCCCGTGCAAGGCGAAGGCGGCGTGATCCCGGCCGATCCGGCATTCCTGAAGGCACTGCGCGAAGCCTGTGACGCGAACGACGCGCTGCTGATCTTCGACGAAGTGCAAACGGGCGTCGGCCGCACGGGCCAGTTCTACGCGTACATGGACACGGGCGTCACGCCGGACATCCTCACGACCGCCAAGGCGCTCGGCAACGGCTTCCCGATCGGCGCGATGCTGACGACCAACGAACTGGCCGCGCACTTCAAGGTCGGCGTGCACGGCACGACGTACGGCGGCAACCCGCTCGCATCGGCGATCGCCGACAAGGTCGTCGAACTGATCGGCGACCCGGCACTGCTCGAAGGCGTGCGCGAACGCAGCGTGCGCCTGAAGGGCGCGCTCGAGCGCATCAACGCACGCTTCGGCATCTTCAAGGACGTGCGCGGCAAGGGCCTGCTCGTCGGCGCGGAACTCACTGCCGCATTCGATGGCCGCGCGAAGGACTTCGTCACCGCGGCAGCAGAAAACGGCCTGATCATGCTGATCGCCGGCCCGAACGTGCTGCGCTTCGTCCCGTCGCTGGTGATCCCGTTCGACCTGCTCGACGAAGGCGTCAAGCGCTTCGAGAAGGCCGTCGAACAAGTGCTCGCCGCCCAGGAAGCCACCGCGCGCTGATCGGCGCACCCATCGCAGACAGGAACGACGATGCTATTTGTTCGCCCCGGCAAACTCACGGATCTCGATGCGCTCGCGCACATGGCGCGCACCGCGCAACCGGTCCTGCACTCGCTGCCGCACGACCGCGCGGCGCTCGAAGCGCGCGTGGCGCTCTCGGAGGATTCGTTTCGCGCGGACGTCGACTTCGCCGGCGAGGAGTTCTATCTCTTCGTGCTCGAGGATTCGTCGACGGGCAAGCTGCTCGGCACGGCGAGCATCGTGGCCGCGGCCGGTTACTCGGAACCGTTCTACGCGTTCCGCAACGACGCCTTGATCCACGCGTCGCGCGAGCTGCACGTGAACCGCAAGATCCACGCGCTCACGATGTCGCACGAGCTGACCGGCAAGAGCCGGCTCGCGGGCTTCTACGTCGATCCGTCGCTGCGCGGCGACGCGGCCGCGCACCTGATCTCGCGCGCCCGGATGATGTACATCGCCGCGAACCGCCGCCGCTTCACGCCGGAAGTGTTCACGCTGCTGCTCGGCGTGAGCGACGACACGGGCGCGTCGCCGTTCTGGGAAGCGGTGGGCCGCAAGTTCTTCGGCCGCAACTTCACCGACGTCGACATCGCGTCGGGCGGCCGCAGCCGCACCTTCATCGCGGAAGTGATGCCGGCGTATCCGCTCTACGTGCCGCTGCTGCCGGAAGCCGCGCAGCGCGTGCTCGGCGAGCCGAACGAATCGGCATTGCTCGCCTACGACATCCATCTCGAGGAAGGCTTCGAGCCCGACCGCTTCGTCGACATCTTCGACGCGGGCCCGGTGCTCACCGCGCAGGTCGACCGCACCGCGTGCGTGAAGCACGGCACGGAGCGCGTCGTGCGCGAAGCCGCGCACCAGCAGGGCGACGTTGCGTACATGGTGTCGACGGGCAGCGGCGAATCGTTCCGCTGCGTGCTGGCCGACCTGCCGGGCGATGCGGCTGACGCACCGCTCGCCGGCGACGTGCGCGCGGCACTCGATGTGAAGGATGGCGATGTCGTGCGCTGCGTGCCACTGCACCGCCGCGACGATGAAGATTTGAAGGGAGACGCAGCATGATCGTCGTTCGGGTCGTACAAACGGGCGACGTCGACGCGCTCGTGTCGCTCGCGAAGGAAACCGGGCCGGGCCTGACCACGTTCAAGCCCGACCGCGACGCGCTCGCCGCGCGCATCGAGCGCACGCGCCGCACGCTCGAGGGCGAGGCAGCGGCCGGCGAAGCCGGCTACTTCTTCGTGATGGAGGATTCGGCGACGGGCGACATCGCGGGCGTATGCGGGATCGAGTCGCAGGTCGGCCTCGAACAGCCGTTCTACAACTACCGCGTGAGCACGGTCGTGCATGCGAGCCAGGAGCTCGGCGTGTGGACGCGCATGCACGCGCTGAACATCTCGCACGACCTGACCGGCTACGCGGAAGTGTGCTCGCTGTTCCTGAGCCCGCGTTATCGCACGGGCGGCGTGGGCGGCCTGCTGTCGCGCTCGCGCTTCATGTTCATCGCGCAGTTCCGCGAACGCTTCCCGGAACGCATCTGCGCGGAACTGCGCGGCCACTTCGACGACGACGGCACGTCGCCGTTCTGGCGCGCCGTCGGTTCGCACTTCTACCAGATCGATTTCAACGCGGCCGACTATCTCAGCTCGCACGGCCGCAAGTCGTTCCTCGCGGAACTGATGCCGCGCTATCCGGTGTACGTCGACCTGCTGCCGCAGGACGCGCAGGACGCGGTCGGCCTCACGCACCGCGACACGCTGCCGGCCCGCAAGATGCTCGAGGCGGAAGGGCTGCGCTACCAGAACCACGTCGACATCTTCGACGCGGGCCCGGTGCTCGAATGCCACGTGAACGACCTGCGCACGGTGCGCGAGAGCGTCGTCGTGCCGGTAGCGATCGGCGTGCCCGACGCGCAGGGCGACCATCCGCCGACGTCACTCGTGTCGAACACGTCGCTCACCGATTTCCGCGTCGGCGTCGCGCCGGGCGTGGTCGCGAACGGCTCGTTCGTGCTGTCGGCCGACGATGCCGCCGCGCTCGACGTGAAGGCCGGCGATCCGGTCCGCGTGCTGCCGCTCAAAGTCAAACAGGGATAAACGAATCATGACGGAACTCTTCATCGACGGCGCCTGGGTCGCAGGCTCGGGCCCCGTGTTCGCTTCGCGCAACCCGGGCACCGACGAGATCGCATGGCAGGGCGAAAGCGCGTCGGCGGCCGACGTCGACCGTGCGGTCGCGAGCGCGCGTCGCGCATTCGCCGGCTGGTCGGCGCTCGACTTCGAATCGCGCTGCGCGATCGTCAAGCGTTTCGCTGCATTGCTCAATGAACGCAAGGAAGCGATCGCGACCGCGATCGGCCGCGAGACGGGCAAGCCGCTGTGGGAAGCGCGCACCGAAGTCGCGTCGATGGCCGCGAAGGTCGGCATTTCGATCCAGGCCTACCAGGAACGCACCGGCGAGAAGCGCCAGGATATGGCCGACGGCGTCGCGGTGCTGCGCCACCGCCCGCACGGTGTCGTCGCGGTGTTCGGCCCGTACAACTTCCCCGGCCACTTGCCGAACGGCCATATCGTGCCCGCGCTGATCGCCGGCAATGCGGTCGTGTTCAAGCCGTCGGAGCTCGCGCCGGGCGTCGCGCGCGCGACGGTCGAGGTGTGGCAGGAAGCCGGGCTGCCGGCCGGCGTGCTGAACCTCGTGCAGGGCGAGAAGGACACGGGCATCGCGCTCGCGAATCACCGGCAGATCGACGGGCTGTTCTTCACCGGCAGCTCGGATACCGGCACGCTGCTGCACCGCCAGTTCGGCGGCCGTCCGGAAATCGTGCTTGCGCTCGAGATGGGCGGCAACAATCCGCTCGTGATCGGCGAAGTCGAGGACATCGACGCGGCCGTCCATCACACGATCCAGTCGGCGTTCCTGTCGGCCGGCCAGCGCTGCACGTGCGCGCGCCGCATCTTCGTGCCGCAGGGCGCGTTCGGCGACCGCTTCCTCGCACGCTTCGCCGACGTCACGTCGAAGATCACGGCCGACGTGTTCGACGCCGATCCGCAGCCGTTCATGGGCGCGGTGATCTCGGCGCGCGCGGCCGCGAAGCTCGTTGACGCGCAGTCGCGCCTGATCGAGCAGGGCGCGAAGCCGATCATCGCGATGACGCAGCGCGATCCGCGCCTGGGCTTCGTGAACGCGGCGATCGTCGACGTGACGGGCGTGGCGAACCTGCCCGACGAAGAACACTTCGGCCCGCTCGCGCAGATCGTCCGCTACGCGACGTTCGACGAAGCGATCGAGCGCGCGAACGACACGGCGTTCGGCCTGTCCGCCGGCCTGCTGGCCGACGACGCGAACGCATGGGACCACTTCCGCCGCACGATCCGTGCGGGGATCGTCAACTGGAACCGTCCGACCAACGGCGCATCGTCCGCCGCGCCGTTCGGCGGCACCGGCCGCTCGGGCAACCATCGCCCGAGCGCGTACTACGCGGCCGACTATTGCGCGTATCCGATGGCGTCGGTGGAAAGCACGCAACTGACTTTGCCCGCGAGCCTGTCGCCGGGCCTGCACTTCTGATCGAGGGAACGACGATGAACGCACAAGAAGCCAATTTCGACGGGCTCGTCGGCCCGACCCACAACTACGCCGGCCTGTCGTTCGGCAACGTGGCGTCGCTCAACAACGAGAAGTCGGCCGCGAATCCGAAGGCCGCCGCGAAGCAGGGGCTGCGCAAGATGAAGCAGCTCGCGGATCTCGGCTTCGCGCAAGGCGTGCTGCCGCCGCAGGAGCGGCCGTCGCTGCGCCTGTTGCGCGAGCTCGGCTTCTCGGGCAAGGACGCGGACGTGATCGCGAAGGCCGCGAAGCAGGCGCCCGAACTGCTCGCCGCCGCGAGCTCGGCATCGGCGATGTGGACCGCGAACGCGGCCACCGTCAGCCCGTCGGCCGACACGAGCGACGGCCGCGTGCACTTCACGCCGGCGAACCTGTGCAGCAAGCTGCATCGCGCGATCGAACACGAAGCGACGCGCCGCACGCTGTCGACGCTGTTCGCCGATCCCGCGCACTTCGCGGTGCACGAAGCGCTGACCGGCACGCCGGCACTCGGCGACGAAGGCGCGGCGAACCACACGCGCTTCTGTGCCGAATACGGCAAGCCGGGCATCGAGTTCTTCGTGTACGGCCGCGCGGAATATCGCCGCGGCCCCGAGCCGAAGCGCTTCCCGGCACGCCAGACGTTCGAGGCGAGCCGCGCGGTCGCGCATCGCCACGGGCTCGCCGAAGAGGCGACGGTGTATGCGCAGCAGGACCCGGACGTGATCGACGCGGGCGTGTTCCACAACGACGTGATCTCGGTCGGCAACCGCGACACGCTGTTCACGCACGAGCGCGCGTTCGTCAACAAGCAGGCGATCTACGATACGCTGACCGCCGCGCTCGACGCACGCGGCGCGCGCCTGAACGTGATCGAGGTGCCCGAGGCGGCCGTGAGCGTGAACGACGCGGTCACGTCGTATCTGTTCAACAGCCAGCTGCTGTCGCGCGCGGACGGCTCGCAAGTGCTCGTCGTGCCGCAGGAATGCCGCGAGAACGGGAACGTCGCGGCTTATCTCGACGAACTCGCGGCCGGCAACGGCCCGATTCACGACGTGCTCGTGTTCGACCTGCGCGAAAGCATGAAGAACGGCGGCGGCCCCGCCTGCCTGCGCCTGCGTGTCGTGCTGAACGACGCGGAACGCGCGGCCGTCACGTCGAACGTGTGGATCAACGACACGCTGTTCACGTCGCTCGACACGTGGATCGACCGGCACTATCGCGATCGCCTCGCACCGGAAGACCTCGCCGATCCGGCGCTGCTCGACGAATCGCGCACGGCGCTCGACGAGCTCACGCAGATCCTGCGCGTCGGTTCGCTGTATGACTTCCAGCGCTGAGGCACGGATGCCGGCCAACGCGCTGCTCGACGACTTCCTCGCGTTCACGCTGGCCGGTAGCGCGCCGTCCGTGACGGACGGCACCTGCGCGGCCGGCGCCGTGCGCTGGTCATGGCGCGGCGACGGTCTGCTCGCGCTCGAACCGGCCGCGGCCGCCGGCGCGGCGTGCCCGAGCGTGCTCGTGTCGGCCGGCGTGCACGGCGACGAAACGGCGCCGATCGAGCTGCTGTCGATGCTCGTGCGCGATCTCGCATCGGGCGCGCTGCCGCTCGCGTGCCGGCTGCTCGTCGTGCTCGGCAACGTGCCGGCGATGCGTGCGGGCGAGCGTTATCTCGACGACGACCTGAACCGCCTGTTCAGCGGCCGTCATGCGCAGGTGCCCGCCAGCCGTGAAGCACCGCGCGCCGCGCAGCTGGAAGCGGCCGCCGCCGCGTTCTTCGCGGACGCGCCGGCCGGCGCCGCGCGCTGGCACATCGACATGCACACGGCGATCCGCGCGTCGGTGTTCGAGCAGTTCGCACTGCTGCCGCACACGGGCACGCCGCCGACGCGCACGATGTTCGAATGGCTCGGCGACGCGCGGATCGCGGCCGTGCTGCTGCATACCGCGAAGGGCAATACGTATTCGCATTTCACGGCCGAGCACTGCGGCGCGCTCGCGTGCACGCTGGAACTCGGCAAGGTGCGCCCGTTCGGCCAGAACGACCTGACGCGCTTCGCACCGGCCGATCGTGCGGTGCGCCAGCTCGTGTCGGGCGCGGGGGGAGATGCGGTCGCGCAGGGCGATCATCCGCCGCTGCCGCGCGTGTTCACGGTGATCGACCAGATCACGAAGCAGAGCGATGCGCTCGAGCTGTTCGTCGCGGCCGACGTCGCGAACTTCACCGCGTTTGCACGCGGCACGGTGCTCGCGCAGGACGGCGACTACCGCTACACGGTGACGCACGACGAGGAACGGATCGTGTTTCCGAACCCGACCGTGAAGCCGGGCCTGCGCGCGGGCCTGCTCGTCGTCGACACGACCCGCGAGACGCTCGCGGCGCTCGTTTGAGCGCATGTCCCGACCGGCTGCTGATTGCGCTGCCGTGACGGCACGCGGCGCGCGCCTGACCCGCAACCTGTCGGTATCCCGTCGTCGCCCGCATGCCGGGGCCGACGGCACGCGCCCCCCCGGCTTGCGTATTTGCGACACCGTTTTGCAAGTTCGGCGGATCGCCTGACCGGCGCCGCGCACGCAGCGCAGCATCGCGCGACGTCGCCCGCTTTGCCATATCGGGCCGCGCGGATTGGTACAATCGCGGCCTTGCGGCTGTTGCGCCGCATCACGGCGTGGCATCGCGATTGTCGTGGTCATCCGACCCTGCAATGATGCAAGCGCCCGTAGTTCCGGAACATTCGAGTATCGAGGAGAGCACCTGATGAAGTTGGATTGGCGTAAAGTGGCCGCGCATGCGGTGGTGGCGGCATCGGCGGTGGCGGCAGGCAGTGCGGTTGCCGCGGATCTGAAGGAGATCCGGTTCGGCGTCGAGGCCTCGTACGCACCGTTCGAATACAAGACGCCCGACGGCAAGCTGACCGGCTTCGACATCGACATCGGCAACGCGGTGTGCGCGAAGCTGAAGACGAAGTGCGTGTGGGTCGAGAACGACTTCGACGGCCTGATCCCGGCGCTGCAGGCGCGCAAGTTCGATGCGATCAACTCGGACATGACGATCACCGACCAGCGCAAGCATGCGATCGCGTTCACTGATCCGATCTACACGATTCCGAACCAGCTGATCGCGAAGCAGGGCAGCGGCCTGCTGCCGACCCCGCAATCGCTGAAGGGCAAGCGCGTCGGCGTGCTGCAGGGCACGATCCAGGAAGCGTACGCGAAGAAGAAGTGGGCGCCGGCAGGTGTCGAGGTCGTGCCGTACCAGACGCAGGATCTGGCCTACGCCGACCTGAAGTCCGGCCGTCTCGACGCGACGTTCCAGGACGCGGAAGCCGGTTCGAAGGGCTTCCTGGCGAAGCCGCAAGGCCAGGGCTTCGCGTTCGCGGGCGGTACCGTGAGCGACGCCGAGATCCTCGGCTCGGGCGTTGGTTTCGGCCTGCGCAAGAACGACGCGGCGCTGAAGACCGCGCTCGATCAGGCGCTGAAGGACCTGAAGGCCGACGGCACGATCGACAACCTCGCGAAGAAGTACTTCAGCGTGCCCGTGACGCTCAAGTAAGCGTTGCGTTCGATCGCACGATGCAAGCAAACCGGCCGCTCATGCGGCCGGTTTGCTTTTGCAGGCGGGGAACGGTGTGAAACAGGATGCGCAACAGGGTGTGAAACCGCCGAAAACGGCGGGGAGCGGCCGGCGCCGCGTCACGCCGGAAAGAACCGGCCCAGTTCGCGCGCGAGCTCGTTGAGCACGCCCATCTCCTGCTGCGTGATCTTGCGCGCGGGCTGCGCGCCGGCCCAGTCGCCGTACAGCAGCGCGACGGTCGTCGTGCCGACGCGCACGGGCAGCAGCACGAACGCGCGCGTGTCGTCGAACGCGTCGAGATACCACGCGGGCAGGCGCTTGAGCATCTTCGGCTCCCGTGCCTGCTCGATGAAGATGCCGACCGAGTTCGAGATCGCGAGATGAAACACGTCCGGCTCGAAGCGCTCGTCGAAGCGCAGCCGGTCGAGCATCGTATCGACGCCGGGGCCGAAGCCGAGGCGCGCGGCGAACATGCCGTCGTCGTGACGCACGAACATCACGGTGCGCGTGAACGCGAGGCCGGCCAGCAGGCTTTCCGACGCGAGCGCGAGTACCGGCGTCAGCACGTGCTCGGACGGCAGCGCGCGCAGGTCCGCGAGGCCGGCTTCGAGGCATGCCTCGGGCTCGGCCTGCGCGCGCGCGATCGCATCGGCGTTCGCGCGCAGCTCGACGATCTCGCGCATCATGGTGTCGCTCGCTTCCTCGCGCGCGAGCCGCTCGGCGATCTCGACGAGCGCGTCGGGTTCCATGCCGAGTTCCGCGCCGTAGTGCTGCGCGAGCGCCGCGATGCGCGCGTCGCGCTGCGGGCTCGCGGGCATCACGAGCGCGCCCGCGACGTCGGTCGAGCAGCGGCTGATCTCACGCAGCCAGCGGACGCGTTCGGTCGGGCCGTCGTCGGACACCTCGCCCGCGTCGAGGTCGTCCTCGTCGTTGCCGAACGCGTCGGTGCGGACCACGTGGTCGTGGTCGGCCATCCCCGCGCGGATCACGTCGGGCAGCCGCCAGCGCGCGGCCGCCTCGAGCCCGATCTCGTCGAAGCCGACGCCGAGCACGTCGATGCAGGCGGCCGCTTCGTCGCCGTTCAGTTCGGCCGCGCGGCGGCGGATCCGGTCCCATTCGCTGTCGAGATAGCAGACCACGAGCAGCTTGCCGACCTGGCGCATCAGCGTGCAGACGACGGCTTCCTCGCCCGCGCGCAGCTCGACGCGTTCGGTGAGCTTGCGTGCGACGCAGCCGGACAGCAGCGCGCGGTTCAGTTCGAGCTTCGCGTCGATGCGCCGCGGCGTGCTGTGGTGGAAATGGTCGACGAGCTTGAGCCCGACGACCAAATGGCCGACGGCATCCATGCCGAGCACCATCAGTGCGCGGGTCACGGTCGTGATGTTGCCGCCGAACGCCATGTACATCGCGGAATTCGCGAGCCGCAGCACTTTCTGCGTGAGTGCGAAGTCCGACAGCACGACGCGCACGAGCGCGGTGAAGTCGAGGTCGTCGTTCTTCATCGCGGCCATCGTCGCGCGCAGCGATTCCGACAGCAACGGGAAATCGCCCCGTTCGTTCATCCGGGCCCACAGCTTGTCGAGCAACGCGGTGCGGGGCAGGTGTTCGGTGATTGACATACGGATCTGTCCGGTTCGCCGCGCGTCAGGCGGCGGCGTGCAGGTGCAGCTGATGGGCCTCGAAGCGCCGCGCAAGCTCCTCGGACGGCAGCGCCTGGCAGACGAGCCAGCCCTGGATATGGTTGCAGCCCATTTCCGTCAGCAATTCGCGCTGCGCCTCGGTCTCGACGCCTTCCGCGACGAGCTCGAGATCGAGCGTCTGCGCGAGGCCGACCACGGCCGACACGATCGCGCGGTCGTTGCGCGAGGTCAGCAGGTTCTCGACGAAACTGCGATCGATCTTCAGCTTCGCGAGCGGGAAGCGCTGCAGATACGCGAGGCTCGAATAACCGGTACCGAAATCGTCGATCGCGAAGCGGATGCCGAGATCGGTCAGCTCCTCGAGCAGCCCCTTCGCCTGCGCGGGATCGTGCATCAGCAGGCTTTCGGTGATCTCGAGCACAATGCGGCGCGGGTCGATGCCCGTCAGCGCGATCGCCTCGCGCACGCTTTGCGTGAAGCGCGGGTCGCGGAACTGCTGCGGCGACACGTTGACCGCCACGTACTGCAGCGCGAGCCCCTGGCGGTCCCAGGCGACGAGCTGCATACACGCGGCCTTGAGCACCCAGTTGCCGAGATAGTTGATCAGGCCGATCGATTCGGCGAGCGGAATGAAGGTCGCCGGCGGCACGAGGCCGTGCACCGGATGGCGCCAGCGGATCAGCGCCTCGACGCCGACCACCGCGCCCGACTGGCTGCGCGTGATCGGCTGGAAATGGAGCGAAAACTCGCCGTTGCGCACGCCGTCGTACAGGTCGGCTTCGAGCTTCAGCCGTTCGGCGTCCGCCGGGTCGTCGACGGGCGCGTGGAACGCGAGCGCGTTGCCGCCCGACGCCTTCGCCTGCGCGAGCGCGTGATCGGCACGGCGCAGCAGCGGGCTGTGGTGCTGCGCGCGATGCGGGGCGGCGCGCTCGTCAGGGTAGAGCGCGATGCCGATGCTCGCGGACAGGTGTACGGTCTGCCCCTGGTACACGTAAGGCTGGCGCACCGCGGCCTGCAGCCGGCGTGCGAGTGCATCGGCGGCATTGCTCGCCTGCGTGCGGTCCGGCGCACTGAGCACGACCGCGAACTTGTCACTCGCGACGCGCGCGAGCTGTTCGTTCTGCGTGACGAGCGCCTTCAGCCGCTGCGCGGTTTCGCGCAGCAGCGTGTCGCCCGCGTCGTAGCCGAGCGCGCGGTTGATCCGCTGGTAGTCGTCGAGGTCGAGCAGCAGCAGCGCCGCGCAGGTGCCGCCCTCGTCGGCGGCCTGCTGCGCGCGCATCAGCGCGGGCACGAGCGCGGACAGGTTGTCGAGGCCCGTCATCGGGTCGTGGTGCATCTCGTAGGTCAGGCGCGCCTCGAGCGCGCGCCACGACGACACGTCGAACGCCGCGATCGCGAACCCGTCCACCCCATGGTGGCGGCTCTTGAACGCGCGGATCTCGACGTCGAGCGGGTAGGTCAGCGATTTCACGATGCACATCGTCGCCTTCTCGACCTGGCCGGAACGCGCGGCGCGCGCAAGCAGGCCTTCGAGCGCCGCGGTATCCTGTTCGGCGATCAGGTCGCGCAGCGTCAGCGTGTGCAGGTAGTCGCGGTGGTAGCCGATGAAGCGCAGGCTTGCGTCCGATACGTAAAGAAAACGCAGTTCGCGGTCGACATGGGCGAGGAAATCCACCGTGCCAACCGTCTGTTCCAGCCAGTTGCGTACGGAGTCGTCGCGGCGCGGGGCGCCGGCGCGCGCGGGCATCAGCGCGCCGCCCGACCAGGCGAAGCGGCGCAGCGTATGCAAGGCGCTGCGCCAGGAGCCCTTGCGTGACGTCTGTTTCCTGTTGGCTTCCATGTTTCTCGCTGACGTGAAGGGCTGGAACCGGTTGTCCGGAAGGAATAACGGCAGACTGTGCGGAATCTTTAACGGGCCGGGCGCGGATGGCGCTGCCGCAGGTCCGAATCGGTCACGCAAGTGTTCGACAGGCGAACGCCTGCGTGGCCCACATCGAGGCTGACTTTATAAGAAATGAGGATGCAGATGAAGCGAAAACTGTTGCTGGGCGCCGCCGTGGCGGCGCTGGTGGCCGGTCATGCACTGATGGCGCAGGCGGAACTGAAGCCGGGCGCCGCGGCGCCCGATTTCACGACGCAGGCGTCGCTGGGCGGCAAGACCTACACCTACGCGCTCGCGGACGCGCTGAAGCAGGGGCCGGTCGTGCTCTATTTCTACCCGGCTGCGTTCACGAAGGGCTGCACGATCGAGGCGCACGCGTTCGCGGACGCAGTCGACCGTTACAAGGCTTACGGCGCGACGGTGATCGGCGTATCGGCCGACAAGATCGACACGCTGACGAAGTTCTCGGTGAGCGAGTGCCGGAGCAAGTTCCCGGTCGCGGCTGATCCGGACGCGAAGATCATCCGGGAATACGACGCGAAACTGCCGGCGATCGACCGCGCGAACCGCGTGTCCTACGTGATTTCTCCGGAAGGGAAGATTCTCTACGAATACACGAGCATGTCGCCCGACAAGCACGTCGAGAACACGCTTGCCGCGGTGAAGGCGTGGGCCGACGCGCATCCGAAGCAGTAAACGGACACCGGGGCACCGGGGCACCGCGTGCGTCAAGCGTCGAGGTGGCCCGTCGTGCGGGCCGCCGGTACGGATCGGCGCGCCGCCGCGCGGCGGCGCGCGTGAGGGCGCTAGGCGCGCAAGGCCTGCTCGATCGGCACGCTGCCGCCGACGAAGCCGACGATCTTGCGCGAGATGCCGAGCTTGATCGCCTCGATCGCGGCCCAGGCGACGTCCTGGCGTGACACGGGCGGGGCGCCGTCGAACCACGCGTCGGTCAGCGCGATCTTGCCGACGCCCGGATCGTCCGTGAGCGGGCCGGGGCGCAGGATCGCGTAGTCGACACCCGACGCGATCACGCGATCGTCGCCTTCGCGCTTCATCTGCGAATAGTGGCGCAGCGCGTCCGGGCCGAGTTCGGGCCGGTACGCGGACAGCGAGCTGATCACCACGAGCTTCTGCGCGTTGTAGGCCAGCGTGTATTCGGCCGCACGGGCGACCGCGTCGCGGTCGACCTGCTCCTCTTCGGCCGCGCCTTCCGATTCGGCCGAGCCGGCTGCGTAGATCACGTGCGTGATGCCCTGGAATGCGTGCGAGAAATCGTTCGTCAGATCGGCCTCGACCACCCGCGCGCCCGCCAGCGCATAGCCGTGCCGGCGCACGAGCGCCGTGACCTCGAACTCCGGCTGCTTGAGCAGCAGATCCGCGCAGGCCTGGCCCGTTCGGCCGGTCGCGCCAATCAGCAGTACCTTCGTCGTCATGAAACCGCTCCTTGCTCGATGCGTCGTCCTCCCAGATAGGGACGGACGACCGATAACTCAAGTGTAATGTCGATTTGCCCGTACGGCGGGTGTGTATTAAGGGGCGTACCGGCGACGGGCCTTCCTGCCGCCATTCGTTCACACGGATGCGGGAATGACGCGCCGACCGGCTATCATGTGCGCGATGCATTTTTCGCCGCTACGTCATACAACGCAGCGGCCCACCGGTTGGAGTACACATGGCATTACCCCTGGACAACGTCAGCATGGCCGTGTTCTGCGACTTCGAGAACGTCGCGCTCGGCGTGCGCGACGCGAAGTACGAGAAGTTCGACATCAAGCCCGTGCTGGAGCGCCTGCTGCTGAAGGGCAGCATCGTCGTGAAGAAGGCCTATTGCGACTGGGATCGCTACAAGGGCTTCAAGGCGTCGATGCACGAGGCGAGCTTCGAGCTGATCGAGATTCCGCACGTGCGCCAGTCGGGCAAGAATTCGGCCGACATCCGGCTTGTCGTGGATGCGCTCGACCTCTGCTACACGAAGTCGCACGTCGATACGTTCGTGATCATCAGCGGCGACTCGGATTTTTCGCCGCTGGTGTCGAAGCTGCGCGAGAACGCGAAGAAGGTGATCGGCGTCGGCGTGAAGAAATCGACGTCGGACCTGCTGGTCGCGAACTGCGATGAATTCATCTTCTACGACGATCTGGTACGTGAGCAGCAGCGCACGCTCGCGAAGCGCGAACAGCAGCAGCGCGCGGGCAACGGCGGCGCGAAGCGGCCGGACGAGCCGGCGGCGTCGCGCAAGCACGACCTGGACGCGCGCAAGGCCGAGGCGATCGCGCTGGCCGTGGAGACGTTCGACGCGCTCGCGTCGGAGCGGGACGACGTCGGCAAGATCTGGGCGTCGGTGCTGAAGAGCGCGATCAAGCGTCGCAAGCCGGATTTCAACGAGTCGTACTACGGATTCCGCGCGTTCGGCAACCTGCTCGACGAGGCGCAGGCGCGCGGCCTGCTCGAAGTGGGGCGTGACGACAAGTCGGGTGCGTTCGTGTCGCGGGCACGCCAGTCGGCGGCTGCGGAGCAGGTTGCGCAGGCCGGCGAAGGCGGGGCTGCACACCACGGCGGCCACCACGGCGCGCGCGCGGCGGAGCCGGCGCGGGCCGGCCGCGAGCCGCGACGTCGCGAGCAGCGGGCGGAAGCCGTCGTGCATGAAACGGTGCAGGTCGACGCGGACGACGCGGCGATGGCCGAATCCGCCGAAGCCACCGAAATCGCGGCAGTCGTGCCGGCAGAAACGATCGAAGTCGTGGAAGCGGTCGAATCAGCCGAGGCGCACGGCGACGCGAAGGATGGCCGCAAGCGTGCGCGCAAGAGCGCGGCGAAGAAGACCGGCGCGAAGAAGGGCGCCGCCGCGAAGAGCGCAGGCCGTGAGTCGGCCGGGAGGCCGGACGACGCCGGGCATGGCGCGGCGAAGCACGGCGGCGACAAGCACACGCACGGCAAGCATGCGGGCGACCCGCATCGCGACCCGGAGCAGGGCGACATGTGGCCCGCCGCGGTGACGCACACCGAGCCGGCGGCAGGCGATGTCGGCGGCGAGGTGGTTGCCGCGCCGGCCGGGGCGGCTGTCGAGGCGCCCGCCGAAGCCAAGCCGAAGAAACCGGCCCGCAAGGCGGCACCGCGCGCGCGGCGGCCGCGCAAGACGGCGGCAGCGGCCGAGTAATGGTTGCCGAGTGATGGTCGAGTAGCGGCCGAGCCGGGTAGTGGCCCGGTAACGTCCCCCGGCCGGGTGTCGTCCGAAGCAGGTCGGCACCCGGGCCGGTTTCTCGCAGCGCAACAACGGCCGGCGCAATGCCGGCCCGTCAGCCGAGCTGACCGTTCAGCGCATAAGGCTGCGTCATCACTTCGAGGAAGTGGCCGTCCGGATCGTCGAAATACACGCCGCGGCCGCCGTTGTGGCGGTAGATGTCATCGGGTTGCCGCTTCGCGGGATCGGCCCAGTGCGGCAGCCCGCGCTCGCGGATGCGTGCCAGCACGCGGTCGAAGCCGGCTTCGTCGAGCAGGAACGCGTAATGCTGCGACCGGATGTCCCCTGCCTGTTCGTAGAAATCGAGCGACACGCCGTTGTCGAGCGGCACGACCAGCATTGCGCCGAACGGCGTCGGCGGCGGCAGTTCCAGAAGCTCGGTGAGGAAGCGGCTCGACGCGCGCTTGTCGCGACACCAGACGATCGTATGGTTGAGCTGGACGTTCATGGCGTGTCCCCGTGAAGGGTCCCGCGGTGGGCATGGACTCACGATAGCCGATCGCTGCCGATGCGCAAGCGCGGCAAGCGGCCGCCCGGCGGGCGGCCGCTCCCATCACTCCCCGGCGACGGCCGGCCCGCCGGAATTCCCGCGGCGGTTGCGCCGCTTCTCGGCCCAGACGCGGAAACGGTCCATGTACAGGTAGACGACCGGCGTCGTATAGAGCGTCAGCACCTGCGACACGATCAGGCCGCCGGCGATCGCGATCCCGAGCGGCGCGCGCAGCTCGGCGCCGTCGCCGCTGCCGAACGCGAGCGGCAGCGCGCCGAACAGCGCGGCCATCGTCGTCATCATGATCGGGCGGAAGCGCAGCAGGCACGCCTCGTGGATCGCGTCGAGCGACGATTTGCCGTAGTGGCGCGTCTGGTCGATCGCGAAGTCGACCATCATGATCGCGTTCTTCTTCACGATACCGATCAGCAGGATCACGCCGATCAGCGCGATGATGCTGAACTCGGTCTTGAACAGCAGCAGCGCGAGCAGCGCACCGACACCGGCCGACGGCAGCGTCGACAGGATCGTGATCGGGTGGATGTAGCTCTCGTACAGGATCCCGAGCACGATATAGACGGCCAGCAGCGCCGCGAGGATCAGGATCGGCTGGTCGTTCAGCGACTGCTGGAACGCCTGCGCGGTGCCCTGGAAGCTGCCGACGATCGTCGGCGGCACGCCGACCTGCGCCATCGTCTGATAGATCACCTGCGTCGCCTGCGACAGCGACACGCCGGGCGGCAGGTTGAACGAGATCGTCGTCGCGACGAACAGCCCCTGGTGGTTGACCGACAGCGGTGTCGTGCTCGGCCCGAACGTCGCGATCGCCGACAGCGGGATCATCGTCGACTTCGACGTCGACACCGACGCACCCGACGACGCGCTCGACTTGCCGCT
This sequence comes from Burkholderia sp. ZZQ-2, assembly GCF_050768715.1. Taxonomy (NCBI): domain Bacteria; kingdom Pseudomonadati; phylum Pseudomonadota; class Betaproteobacteria; order Burkholderiales; family Burkholderiaceae; genus Burkholderia; species Burkholderia sp. ZZQ-2. Next base: position 61,104 of record NZ_LDVA01000290.1, read on the forward strand.
CGCCGCGATCGCGTTGAGCGCCTGGTTGCGCGCGGAGTCCGACGCGATCGCCGCGGCGCTCTGCGCGGCCGTGCCGGCGCTCGAGGTGCCCGCCGACGTCGCGACGTAGGTGCCGGCCGCCGCGTTGGTGGTCTGCGAGCCGTTCGCGCTGCCGCCCGACGTGCTGACCCACACCTGGTTCAGCATCTCGGGGCTCTGCCAGTATTTCGGCGCGACTTCCATCACCACGTGGTACTGGTTCAGCGGGTTGTAGATCGTCGAGACCTGGCGCTGGCCGAATGCGTCGTACAGCGTATTGTCGATCTGCGCGGGCTTGATGCCGAACCGCGCGGCCGTCGCGCGGTCGATCGTCACCATCGCCTCGAGGCCGCCTTGCTGCTGGTCCGAGTTCACGTCGGTCAGCTCGGGGCGCTTCTGCAGCGCCTCGGTCAGGATCGGCCCCCACTTGTACAGGTCGGCGCTCGAATCGCCGAGCAGCGTGAACTGGTACTGCGCGTTGCTCTGCCGGCCGCCGACGCGGATGTCCTGCGCCGCCTGCAGGAACGTGCGCGCACCCGCGACGTCGGCCAGCGGCGGGCGCAGTTGCTGGATCACCTGGTCGGCCGTCAGCTTGCGCTCGGTACGATCCTTCAGCGTGACGAACATGAAGCCCGAGTTGGTCTGCGTGCCGCCGGTGAAGCCCGCGACGCTCTTCACGTTCGGGTTGCCCTGCACGATCCGCATCATCTCGGAGAACTTCAGCTTCATCGCCTGGAACGACGTCGACTGGTCGGCCTGGATGCCGCCGATCATCAGCCCGGTGTCCTGCTGCGGGAAGAAGCCCTTCGGCACGACGATGTACAGGTAGACGTTCAGCCCGATCGTTGCGACGAGCGTCAGCAGGATCAGCAGCGGCCGGCGCAGCGCCCACGACAGCGAGCGTTCGTAACCGCGCTGCATGCGGCTGAAACAGCGTTCCAGGAATCGCGCGAAGCGGCCTTCGTTCTGCGGTTCGTGCGACTCGGGGAGCAGGCGCGCGCACATCATCGGTGTCACCGTGAGCGACACCGCGAGCGATACCGCGATCGCAAGCGACAGCGTCAGCGCGAACTCGCGGAACAGGCGCCCGACGATGCCGCCCATCAGCAGGATCGGCAGGAACACCGCGACGAGCGAGATGCTCATCGACAGCACCGTGAAGCCGACCTCGCGCGCGCCGTCGAACGCGGCCTGCATGCGCGACTTGCCGTTCTCGATATGCCGCGAGATGTTCTCGAGCACGACGATCGCATCGTCGACGACGAAGCCGGTCGCGACGATCAGCGCCATCAGCGACAGGTTGTCGATCGAGAAGCCGAGCAGGTACATCGCGCCGAACGTGCCGACGATCGAGATCGGCACCGCGACGCTCGGGATCAGCGTCGCGCGCCAGTTGCGCAGGAACAGGAACACGACCATCACCACGAGGCTGATCGCGATCAGCAGCGTGTGCTCGGTGTCCTTCAGCGATGCGCGAATGGTGGTCGAGCGGTCGAGCACGGGCGTGACCGTGATGTCGGCCGGCAGCGACGCGGTGAGCTGCGGCAGCGCCGCGCGTACGCGGTCGATCGTATCGATGATGTTCGCGCCGGGCGAGCGGTAGAGGATCACGAGCACCGCGCGCTTGCCGTTCGACAGGCCGAGGTTGCGGAGATCCTCGACCGAATCGACGACGTCGGACAGGTCGGACAGCCGCACGGCCGCGCCGTTGCGATACGCGACGACGAGGTCGCGGTATTGCGACGCCTCGGACGCCTGGTCGTTCGTATAGAGCTGGTAGCGCTGCGGGCCGAACTCGATCGCGCCCTTCGGCGCGTTGGCGTTTGCGGAGGCGAGCGCCGCGCGCACGTCCTCGAGGCCGATCCCGTAGTGGAACAGCGCCTGCGGCTCGAGCTCGACGCGCACGGCCGGGTTCGCGGAGCCGCTCACCGACACCTGGCCGATCCCGTCGATCTGCGACAGCGACTGCTGCAGCACCGTCGACGCGGCGTCGTACAGCTTCGCGGGCGACGAGGTCTCCGACGTCAGCGACACGACCATGATCGGCGAGTCGGCCGGGTTGACCTTGCGGTAGGTCGGGTTGCTCTTCAGCGCGGCGGGCAGGTCGGCGCGCGCCGCGTTGATCGCGGCCTGCACGTCGCGGGCGGCGCCGTCGATGTCGCGGTTCAGCCCGAACTGCAGGATGATCCGGGCATTGCCGACGGTGCTCGTCGACGTCATTTCGGAGACGTCGGCGATCGAGCCGAGGTGCCGCTCCAGCGGGCTCGTCACGCTGGTCGCGACGGTCTCGGGGCTCGCGCCGGGCAGCGACGCCTGCACCGAGATGGTGGGGAAGTCGACCTGCGGCAGCGGCGACACCGGCAGCTTGACGAACGCGAACAGGCCCGCGAGCGCCACGCCGATCGCGAGCAGTGTCGTCGCGACGGGGCGGGTGATGAAGGGGCGCGACAGGTTCATGTCGGCACTCGCTGGGCCGCCGCGTATTCCGACGGATGCGTTTTCGGGAGATGGGGGGGCTGCGCCCCCCCACGCGAACGAAGTGAGCGTGGGGGTCGTGTCATTTACGCATCCGTGCGCGTGCCGGCTTGCGGGCCGTGGCGCTCGAACCAGCCGCGCACGCGGCGCGCGAGCGAGTCGAAGCCGAGGTAGATCACGGGCGTCGTGAACAGCGTCAGCACCTGCGACACGATCAGGCCGCCGGCGATCGCGACCCCGAGCGGCTGGCGCAGCTCGGAGCCCGCGCCGGCGCCGACGATCAGCGGCACCGCGCCGAGCAGCGCGGCGAGCGTCGTCATCAGGATCGGCCGGAAGCGCAGCAGGCACGCCTGGTAGATCGCCTCGCGCGGCGGCTTGCCTTCGACGCGCTCGGCCTCGAGCGCGAAGTCGATCATCATGATCGCGTTCTTCTTCACGATACCGATCAGCAGCACGATGCCGATGATCCCGATGATGTCGAGGTCGTGCCCGGTGATCATCAGCGCAAGCAACGCGCCGACGCCGGCCGACGGCAGCGTCGACAGGATCGTGATCGGGTGGATGTAGCTCTCGTACAGCACGCCGAGCACGATGTACATCGTGACGACCGCCGCGAGAATCAGGAACAGCTGGTTCGACAGCGATGCCTGGAACGCGAGCGCCGCGCCCTGGAAGCGCGTCTGGAACGACGCGGGCAGCCCGATGTCCTTCTCGGCGGCCTCGATCGCCTTGACCGCCTCGCCGAGCGACGCGCCCGCCGCGAGGTTGAACGAGACGGTGGTCGACGGGAACTGCGACAGGTGCGCGACCAGGAGCGGCGACGGCCGTTCGTGGAACGACGCGATCGACGACAGCGGCACCTGGCCGCCGCCCGCCGACGGCAGGTAGATGTCGTTCAGCGATTGCGCGTAGTGCTGCTCCTTCGGCTCGGACTCGAGAATCACGCGGTACTGGTTCGACTGCGTGAAGATCGTCGACACGATGCGCTGGCCGAACGCGTCGTACAGCGCGTTGTCGACGGTTGCCGGCGTGATGCCGAAGCGCGCGGCGCTCGCGCGGTCGATCTCGATGTAGACGGACTGGCCGTTGCTCTGCAGGTCGGTCGCGACGTCGGCGAGCGACGGCTCCTGCTGCAGACGCGCGACGAGCTTCGGCACCCAGGTCGCGAACTCTTCCGAGTTCGGGCTCGTCAGCATGAACTGGTACTGCGTCGGGCTGACGGTCGAGTCGATCGTCAGATCCTGCACCGACTGCATGAAGAGCGAGATCCCGGTGATGTTCGCCACGCGGTGCTGCAGGTCGCGGATGATCTGCGCGGCCGTTTCGGAACGTTCGTCGCGCGCCTTCAGGTTGATCAGCATCCGGCCGCTGTTCAGCGTGATGTTGCTGCCGTCGACGCCGATGAACGACGTGAGGCTCACGACGTTCGGATCCTTCAGGATCTCGGCCGCGAGCGCCTGCTGGCGCTCGGCCATCGCGCCGTACGAGATCGACTGCGGCGCCTGCGTGATCGCCTGGATCACACCGGTGTCCTGCGCGGGGAAGAAGCCCTTCGGCACGTAGACGTACAGCAGGCCCGTCAGCGCGAGCGTCAGCAGCGCGACGACGAGCGTCGAGCGCTGGCGGTTCAGCACCCATTCGAGCGCGACCGCGTAGCGCGCGATCACCCAGTCGATCGCGTGGTGCACGCGCGCCTCGAAGCGATGGCTCTCGGGCGGCGGCGAATGGCGCAGCAGCTTCGCGCACATCATCGGCACGAGCGTGAGCGACACGATCGCCGAGATCACGATCGTCACCGCGAGCGTGATCGCGAATTCATGGAAGAGGCGCCCGACCACGTCGCCCATGAACAGCAGCGGGATCAGCACCGCGATCAGCGACACCGTCAGCGAGATGATCGTGAAGCCGATCTGCTTCGAGCCCTTCAGCGCGGCCTCGAGCCCGGATTCGCCTTCCTCGACGTAGCGCGCGATGTTCTCGATCATCACGATCGCGTCGTCGACGACGAAGCCGGTCGCGATGGTGAGCGCCATCAGCGACAGGTTGTTCAGCGAGAAGCCGGCCATGTACATCACCGCGAGCGTGCCGATCAGCGACAGCGGCACCGACAGGCTCGGGATGATCGTCGCGTAGATGTTCGCGAGGAACAGGTACATCACGAGCACGACGAGCCCGACCGCGACCAGCAGTTCGAACTGCACGTCGCGCACGGCGGCGCGGATCATCGTCGTACGGTCGGTGACGATCTGCACGTCGAGCGCGGCCGGCAGCGTTTCCTGCAGCTTCGGCAGCTGCGCCTTGATCGCGTCGACCGTCTGGATCACGTTCGCGCCCGGCTGGCGCTGCACGTTCAGGATGATCGCGGGCTCCGAATTCACCCACGCGCCGAGCTTGGTGTTCTCCGAGCCGGCGACGACCGTCGCGACGTCGGTGAGCATCACCGGGCGGCCGCCCTTGTACGCGACGACCGCGCTGTTGTATTGATCGGCGCTCGTGAGCTGGTCGTTCGCGTTGATCGTGTACGCGCGCGTCGGGCCGTCGAAGTTGCCCTTCGGCGTGTTCACGTTCAGGTTCGAGATCGTCGTGCGCAGGTCGTCGAGGTTCATCCCGTACTGCGCGAGCGCGGTCGGGTTCGCCTGGATCCGCACGGCCGGGCGGTTGCCGCCCGACAGGCTGACGAGGCCGACGCCCGCGATCTGCGAGATCTTCATCGCGAGGCGCGTGTCGGCGAGGTCCTGCACCTGCGTGAGCGGCAGCGTCTTCGACGTGACCGCGAGCGTGATCACCGGCGCGTCGGCCGGGTTGACCTTCGCATAGATCGGCGGGGCGGGGAGGTCGGACGGCAGCAGGTTGCCGGCCGCGTTGATCGCGGCCTGCACTTCCTGTTCGGCGATGTCGAGCGGCAGGTCGAGCGAGAACTGCAGCGTGATCACGGACGAGCCGGCCGAACTCTGCGACGACATCTGGTTCAGCGACGGCATCTGCCCGAACTGCCGTTCGAGCGGCGCGGTGACCGACGAGGTCATCACTTCCGGGCTCGCGCCCGGGTAGAAGGTCTGGACCTGGATCGTCGGATAGTCGACTTCCGGCAGCGCGGCGAGCGGCAGGAAGCGCAGCGCCACGAGACCGGCCAGCATGATCGCCGCCATCAGGAGGGCGGTGCCGACCGGCCGGAGAATGAAAAGGCGGGATGGATTCATCGAGCGGCCCGCGCGTTACTGGGCCGCGGGGGCCGCTGCCTGCGACGCGCCGTGCCGGTGTCCGCCGCGATGGCCGTCGGCGCCCGATGCACCCGACGCCGCACCGGCGCCGCGCGCGCCCGACGCGCCTTTCGGCTTGTCGGCCGGGATCGAGATCTTCGCGCCTTCGCGCAGGCGGTCGGAGCCGTCGGTCACCACGCGCTCGCCGAGCGACACGCCGCTGACGATGCTCGTGCGTTCGCCGTCGACCGGGCCGACCGTGACCTTGCGTACCGTCACCGTGTTGTCGGGTTTCACGACGTAGACGAACTGGCCGATCGAGCCGGTCAGCACGGCGGAGGTCGGCACGATCGTCGCGTTGCGCATCACGTCGACGAGCAGCCGCGTGTTCACGAACTGATTCGGGAACAGCATGCCTTCCTTGTTATCGAAGTTCGCGCGCAGCTTGACCGTGCCCGTGCTCGTGTCGATCTGGTTGTCGAGCGTCGCGAGCGAGCCCGTCTCGAGCGGCACCGTGTTGTTGCGGTTGTACGCGGTGACCGACAGCTTCTGGCCCGCGTTCACCTGCTTGAGGATCTGCGGCAGGTTGTCTTCCGACGTCGTGAAGATCACGCTCATCGGCTGCAACTGCGTGATCACGACGATGCCGTTGGCATCGCCCGGCGTCACGTAGTTGCCGGGGTCGACCTGGCGCAGGCCGACGCGGCCCGACACCGGCGCGGTGATGCGCGCATACGTGAGGTTCAGCTTCGCGGAATCGATCGCGGCCTGGTCGGTCTTCACCGCGCCTTCGTATTGCTTGACGAGTGAAGCCTGCGTATCGACCGTCTGCGACGCGATCGAATCCTGCGACAGCAGCGTCTGGTAGCGCTTCAGGTCGAGGCGTGCCGTCGCGAGCAGCGCCGAGTCGCGCGCGTGCGTGCCTTCGGCGTTCTCGAGCGACACCTGATACGGGCGCGGGTCGATCTGCGCGAGCACGTCGCCTTTCCTGACGATCTGGCCTTCCTGGAACGAGACCGACTGCAGGTAGCCCGACAGCTGCGTCTTGACCGTCACGTTCGCGAGCGGCGTGACGGTGCCGAGCGCGGACAGCACGATCGGCATTTCGCCCTGCGTCGCGGTCGCGACCTGCACGGGCTGCGGAATGTTCGCCATCGCGGCGGGGCCGCCTCGGCCGCGGTGGCCGCCGCCACCGGCGGCGCTTGCACCCGCGCCCGTCGCGGCACTGCCGGCCGCCGGCGTGCGGTTCCACGGGTGCCACCACAGCAGGCCGCCGATGACGACGACCGCGAGCGCCCCGGCCATCAGCGTGCGGCGCGGGCGCCGTGCGGCGGGAGACGCGGGGTCGTTCGAAGGAGGCGTGGGCTTTTGTTCGTTATCCATCGTGTTCTGTCAGGAAGACGGCGCGGCGTGCCGGAAATCGGACTGCTGGGCTGCGCGTGGGCGGGCGGTGCCGGGACGGGGCGCCCGGCTCGGTCCGGGGCCCCGCCGGCCTGCGCGGGAAAAGAGCGGTGCGCACCGCGAAGGCGGCGCGACGATGGGCATGATCCTACGTCCCGTCCCCGTTACAGTCCAGTGGACTATCTTTCAACGGGTTACGGTCGTTACAGAACGCAATTGGACGATGACGAATCGATTACACGGCGTGCCGCCGGGCCGGTGCGCCGCCGATCTCGCGGGTGATTTTCGCGATGCATTCGTGCAGCGCGGGCACCACGTGTTCGTGCAGCCATTCGGGCGGGCACTGGTGCGACGCGCCGCCGCAATTCACCGAATAGCGCTGCCCCGACGGGCCGACGAAACCGGCCGCCACCGCATTCAGGCCCTCGCGCCATTCGCCGATCGCGATCGCGCACCCGTCGCGCATTGCGTCGTCCAGTGCGGGGGTCAGGCGCGCGGACACGTGCGGCCAGTCGTCGCCGGCCGTGGTGCGCAGCGACTCGAGCAGCAGGCGGCGTTCGTCGTCCTCGAGTGCGGCGAGATACGCGCGGCCTACCGCGGTGCGTGCGATGTCCATCCGCGAGCCGATCTCGAGACGCGTGACGAGCACGGCCGAGCGCGGCCGGATCACGTCGATCGCGACCATGTCGAGCCGGTCGCGCACCGCGAGGTGCACGGACAGGGACGTGCGTTCGGCCAGCTCGATCATGAACGGCCGCGAGCGCGCGCGGATGTCGAAGTTGCGCAGGAAGCCGTGGCTCAGTTCGAGCACCGACGCGGTGAGCACGAAGCGCTCGCTGTCGGGCAACTGGAACAGGAAGCCGGCGCTGACGAGCGTCGCAGTGATGCGCGAGACGGTCGGCTTCGGGATGCCGGTCAGTTCGGTCAGCTCGCGGTTGCTGACGGGCGCGTCGGCAGCCGCGATGCGACGCAGGACGGCGAGGCCGCGGGCGAGGGCGGTGATTTCGTCGGGCGAGGATTCACGGTCCCGCGACGCGGGAGGGGTTACAGTGGTCGACACGAGGGATTCTCTCTATTTCCGAAACTCGATTTCAATTTTGTTGGTATTGTAGGACTATTGTCAAAGGATGCATGTTCCGCGGGTGAACCGGTCATTGGATGAGATTTTACGGGTTCACCCTTGGTTTATTAGGAAAACGCTCAAATGAGCGTTGCCAGAAAGTGCATGAACCGGTGCAAATACCGCTTGACTTGTCGGGCGGAAACGGAAAGAATGTCTCACGTTTTCGAAACATCGTTTCAAGAGTTTAACCGGCAACGATGTTTCGCGCAGTCTCTCAGGTTCTAGCACGGCCCTCGGAATGGCTAGAACTTTTTTAGCGCCACGGTCTCCGTGGCGCTTTTTTTTGCCCGTTTTTCTGCTCGCCCGCCCGGACGCGTCAGGCCCGTATTATCCCCCGATCGTCGAAACCCCCCGTTTACACCCGCGCGGCGCCTGCTCGCGCGTGCGCCTGACGCGATTCGCACGCGCAAAAAAAGCGCGATGCCCGCACTGGGCATCGCGCATCAAACGGCGTGGAGCGCCGACGAATGATCGGTGATGAAGAAAGGGACGCCCGGTTAGGGACGCCCCGGCCGGCGAGCGGCGCCTCCTCGCGCGGCCCGGTCAGGCCTTCGCGAGCTTGATGCTGGTCTGCTCGGCCGTCAGGTAGCCGACGCTCGCGCCGAAGCGGTCCTTGAAGTTCGCGCGCACGAGCGGGTCGAGCGTCGGCTTGACCTTGTCGTGCAGCGGCGATTCCCAGTCTCCCGCGTGCTGGAAGTTGCTCATGATGTACGTCCAGCCGTTGATCTCGTCGACCGCGTGCAGGCCCGTCGATTCTGCGCCGGCCGGGCACGACAGCACGCGCACCAGCGATTTCGTGTCGACGTTGTACGCCCACAGGAAGTTGTTCACGTGCATGCCCGAGTCTTCGCCGATGAAGAGCGTGCGCAGCTTTTCGGAGAACTTCAGGTTGTCCGGGTTCGCGATCTTGTCCGGGTTCGCGAGGTTGCCGAGCCCGTCGGCCGCGGCGAGATCCTCGCCGACGAGCGCGGCCGGCGCGCCCATGTCGACCGGCACCCATTCGCTGTCGATCGCGCTGCCCGTCGTGTCGCGCTGGCTGCCCTTCAGGTTCAGCGCATAGACGGCGCCCGCGGCGATCTTCTTGTCGACCGCGACGTCGCGCGACGCCGCATTGCCCTTGACCATCGACGTCTCGATCCGCGACATCGCCGTGTAGACGATCTTGTCCTTCGCGTTCACGGTCGTGCCTTCGAGCTTCGTGAAGCCCATGCTGCCGCCGAGCAGCGCCGCATAGCGGTGCGTCTCGAGGAACGCGGCCGCCTTTTCCATCCCCGGCTTCACGCGCATCCAGTTGAACTTGCCGCCGAAGTGGATCTTCGTGTAGCTCGCATCGTTCGGGTCGGTGGTCACCAGGTCCATGATGTCCGACGCCTTCAACGTGTTCGCGAGCGCTTCGATTTCGCCGCTCGTCGCGTGGCCGATCCTGATCCACGTGAGCGTCGCGGTGCCGGCGCCGGCCGACGAGGTCTGCGTCCACTTCGCGACATACAGCGTGCCGGCCGACAGGTCGGCGGCCTTGTCGGCGACGAACATGAACAGGCCGCCGTTGGTGGCGTCGTCACCCATCATCACGGTGCGCTGGTCCGGCATCACCTGGATCAGCTCGTGCGAGATGCGGCCGAGGCAATAGTGCTTCTTCACGGTGCCCGTGCCGTCGGGATTCACGGTGATCTCGGGCAGGTGGCCGTAGTGGTAGGGGTTCGCCTTCGTCTCGTCGCCGAACGTGTTCCTGCTGAACGCCTTGAACTGCGCGTCGGTCGCGGCCTTGGTCGCGTCCGGCTCGTACTCCTCGCTCGACAGGTGCGTGCCCCACGGCGACAGGCTCGCGCCGCACGTGATCCACAGGCCGTGCGCCTTCGACGTGTCGACGTTGTGGTACTTGACGACCTTCAGCGCGCCGTTGGCCGGATCCTGGTCGAGCGTCAGCACCGCGATCGGCGACGGCAGCTGGCCGTACTGCGATGCGCTCGCCTGGTCGCGCGTCGTGTATTCGAACTGCACGACGGCGAACACCGTGTTGCCTTTCACGCCGGGCACGTTCGCGTTCTTCAGCGTCAGCAGCGAGCTGCCGTCCGGGCAGTCGGAATAGAACTGGCGCTCCTTGCCGGCAACCGAGCGGTCGATGATCGGCTGGTTGTTGATGTCGTAGTAGCCGCCCGCGAGCGTCGTGCCGCCCTTGCCGTCCGGCACCATGTCGCCCGTCACGAAGAACGGCCGGTACGCCAGCTTGAAGTTGCGCGCCGAGCCGTCCGAGAACGACACCGACAGCGTCGAGCCGACCGTCGTCGTGGCCATCGCGGCGGCGTTGTCGAGCGTCGGGGCGGCCATCGCCGAGAACGTCGCCGACGTGTACGCGGCGGCGACCGGGGCCGGCGTCGACGCCGGATTGTCGTCGCCGCCGCAACCCGTCAGCAGGGCCGGCAGCGCGAGGCCGGAAAGGGGAAGCATCGGCGCGCCGGCGAGGATCTTCAGGGCCTGACGACGGGAAGCATTGGGCAACGCGGGCATGTGGAGTCCAGTTTCAGTTGTTGGAAGAATGGCCTTCGCGAAGCAGGCGCTCGGCAAGCGTCGCGAAGGCAAATTGAAAACTGGACGGAAGTGTAAGGACGCTCGATGAAAGTTTTTTGAATTGAAAACGTAATGGCGAGCTGGGCGTTCGTCAGGGGCTCAATCGCGTTCGGGCGTCGCCGAGATGCGGTGGATCGACAGGTCCGCGCCGTCGAACTCGGCTTCGCGGTCGAGGCGCAGCCCGACGGTCGCCTTCAGCGCACCGTACACGAGCGTGCCGCCCGCGGTCGCGATCGCGATGCCGCCGAGCGTGCCGACGAGCTGCGACATGAACGACACGCCGCCGAGGCCGCCGAGCGCGGGCAGGCCGAACACGCCGGCCGCGAGGCCGCCAAGCGCGCCGCACATGCCGTGCAGCGGCCACACGCCGAGCACGTCGTCGATGCGCCACTTGTTCTGCACGCAGGTGAACATCGCGACGAACAGTGCGCCGGCGGCCGCGCCCGTGACGAGTGCGCCGATCGGGTGCATCACGTCGGAGCCCGCGCATACCGCGACGAGGCCCGCGAGCGGCCCGTTGTACGTGAAGCCCGGGTCGTTGCGGCCGGCCATCCACGCGGCGAGCGTGCCGCCGACCATCGCCATCAGCGAGTTCACGGCGACGAGGCCGCTGATCTTGTCGAGCGTCTGCGCGCTCATCACGTTGAAGCCGAACCAGCCGACCGCGAGCACCCACGCACCGAGCGCGAGGAACGGGATGTTCGACGGCGGGTGCGCGGCGATCCGGCCGTCCTTCGCGTAACGGCCGTGGCGCGCGCCGAGCAGCAGTACGGCCGGCAGCGCGACCCAGCCGCCGAACGCGTGTACGACGACGGAGCCCGCGAAATCGTGGAACGGCGCGCCGAACGCGTGCGTGAGCCAGGCCTGCACGCCGAAGCGTTCGTTCCACGCGATCCCTTCGAAGAACGGATAGATGAAGCCGACGATGATCAGCGTCGCGACGAGCTGCGGATTGAACTTCGCGCGCTCGGCGATGCCGCCGGACACGATCGCGGGAATCGCCGCCGCGAAGGTCAGCAGGAAGAAGAAGCGCACGAGCGAGTAGCCGTTGTGCTGGGACAGCGTGCCGATGTCGTCGAAGAACTCGACGCCGTACGCGATCGTGTAGCCGATGAAGAAATACGCGAGCGTCGACACCGAGAAGTCGACCAGGATCTTCACGAGCGCGTTGACCTGGTTCTTCTTGCGGACCGTGCCGAGTTCGAGAAAAGCAAAGCCCGCGTGCATCGCGAGCACCATGACGGCGCCGATCAACAGGAACAGTGAGTCGACGCCGGATTTCAGACCATCCATGCCGTGGCTTCCTTGCGCAAAAAACGGGCAAGGAATGCAAATATCGAGCCAACTTGGTGAGCCGCCGCATGGAGTTGGTGCCCGTGCGCCGCGTGGTGAGGCATTCCGATGGATCGTGCACGGGAAGAGGGCGTAACCGAGGCGAGCCGAGCGCGATGCCTGATGCACGCACGTGGTGCGGCGCGTACGGAACTGGTGCGCGTGACGAGCCGGTTGATGCGGCGTGGTGCGCGATGGTGCGCGGCGGGCGCACCAACCGGCGCGTTAGTGGCGCATTAGTGGCGCGTGAACAGCTGGGGTGGCCGGCGCAGCCGCAGCGCGCACGCCGACCAGTAGGCGGCGACGGTTGTCAGCCCGAGCGCGGCGAACGCGAGCGCCGCGAAGCCCGCGAGCGACTGGCCGTCGCCGTCGGGGCCGAGGATGCCTTGCGCGACGATCAGCGCGGCGGTCCAGAAGCCGATCACGGCCTGCGCGAGCAGGCGCGCGGTTGCGACGCGGCGCGGGCGTCCGGATTCGGCCAGGCGATGCGCCGACCGCGGGCGCAGACACAGGAACAGGGTGGCGGCGAGCAATGCGGCCAGGGCGATGAGCCAGTCGACGAGGAAATCCATGAGAAAAAGGGGGCACGTCCGAAGCGGGTTGAAGCGTGCCCACTTTAGAGTCCTCGCGTGTGCGATTGAATCAGACGAGTCCGAAATTGAAAGCCATTTTTAATGGCGGGACGTGATTGGCCCTGTTCAACAGGCGGTATCATCGACGTCGGTCCAACCACGAGGCCGCGCCACGCGCGGCCGGAGATTGCTGATGAAGATGAAGACTTCGCGGGCGCGTCGCGTGCCCGGGTCCGTACTGGCGGCCGTGGCCGCCGGTGCGCTGCTGTTGCTCGCGGGCTGCGAGAAGTCCGGTGCGCCGGTCACGCAACCCGATACGGCCGCGAGCGCGGCCGCCGATGCCGCGAACAATGCGGCCAAGGCGCTCGACCAGGTGGCGAGCACCGTCAACCAGCAGATCAACGCCGCAAAGGCCGGCATCGCGTCCGCGGCGTCGGCTGTGCCGCCGCTGTCCGCGAGCGGCCTCGCCTCCGCGGCGCAGGCGCAGATCGACGCGGCTGCTTCCGCAGTCGTCGCGCATGCGGCTTCCGAAGCCGGCGCGAAGATCGCCGAAGCCGGCAAGAAGCTGCAGCAGTGGAGCCAGCAGAATGCGTCGGGCGCCAAGCCCGCGAGCGGAGAGTGACGCGGGCTTGCATGATCCACAAAATGTAATTATGATGGTTACACATGTCGCCGGCCGCAGGATGGGCCGGCGTCGTCAAGTGAGTGAGGAATGAATACCAGCAGCCGGTTCGCGTTTGCCGTCCACGTGCTTGCCTTGCTGTCGATGCAGGAAGGCGTGCCGCTGTCGTCCGACATCATCGCGGGCAGCGTGAACACGAATCCGGCGCTGATCCGCCGCTTGCTGTCGATGCTGGCGGCCGCCGGGCTGACCACGTCGCAGCTGGGCGCGGGCGGCGGTGCGCTGCTGGCGCGTGAGCCCGGCGCGATCACGCTGCTCGACGTATATCGGGCGGTCGACGATGCGCAGCTGTTCGCGCTGCACCGCGAGGCGCCGAATCCCGCGTGTCTCGTCGGGCGGCACATCCAGGGCGCGCTGACCGACTACATCGGCGACGCGCAGCGCGCGATGGAAGCCTCGCTTGCCACGCGCACGCTGGCCGACGTCACGGCCGACGTGCTGGATCTGGAGCAGCGCACGCAACATGAGGCGCGCGCCGGCGGGTAACCGGCGGCAGGGCAGGAAGCCGGACGGCGCGTTTGCGCGGCGACCGGCGCAACGGGGGCTTTGCCCCGTTTTTTTTCGGTCTTATCTGTAATTGACTTTGTTACATATTTTGCTTACTGGAGAATCGACATGACGCAACGTACCCTGAATATCGCGCTGTTCGGCGCCACCGGCACGATCGGCTCGCGCATTGCCGCGGAAGCCGTTCGACGCGGTCATCGCGTGACCGCGCTGTCGCGCCATCCCGGCGCGGCCGGCGACGGCATCACCGCGAAGGCGGCCGACCTGTTCGACGCGGCCAGCATCGCGGCCGCGCTGCCGGGTCATGACGTCGTCGCGAGCGCATACGGCCCGAAGCAGGACGATGCGGCGAAGGTCGTCGCGGCCGCGAAAGCGCTGGTCGCCGGCACCCGCCAGGCGGGCCTGAAGCGGCTCGTGGTGGTGGGCGGCGCGGGTTCGCTCGAAGTCGCGCCGGGCAAGCAGCTGGTCGACAGCGAAGGCTTTCCTGAAGCGTACAAGGCGCAGGCGCTCGCGCACCGCGATGCGCTCGGCTACCTGAAGACGGTCGACGATCTCGACTGGACGTTCTTCGCGCCGGCCGCGATGATTGCCCCGGGCGAGCGCACGGGCACGTTCCGTACGGGCGTCGGCAAGCTGATCGTGGATGCGCAGGGCAACAGCAAGATTTCGACGGAAGACTACGCGGTCGCGTTCGTCGATGCGCTCGAGCAAGGCAGCTTCGTGCGCGAGATCGCGACGGTCGCGTATTGAGCGGCGCGCCGGCCGGCGCGTGCGCATTGGGCCGGCCGCGACGTGCAGGAACGCCAGGCGATTCCACCTTGACGGGCGGGATCGCCTGTTTCGTCTGGAGCGGGCCGCGTGCCGGCGGACTCACCCGTCCCGCGCGTGTACCGGATCGGTATTTATACCGGTCGACGCGGCGAGGCGGTTTTCATATTGTTCCCCGTTGTGCAGGATGAATAGAATAAATTTCTATCTACGAGGGACTGGAGAAATGGACGCCATCGATCGCAAGCTGCTGGAGCTGTTGCAGGCGGATGCCACGCTGCCGATCGCGGAGCTGGCACAGCGCGTGAACCTGTCGCAGACGCCATGCTGGAAGCGCGTGCAGCGGCTCAAGGAAACCGGCGCGATTCGCGCGCAGGTTGCGCTGTGCGATCCGCGCAAGCTTGGGGTCGGCACGACCGTGTTCGTCGCGATCCGGACGAACCAGCACACCGAGGAATGGGCGCAGCGGTTCACGCAGGCCGTGCGCGACATGCCGGAAGTGGTCGAGGTGTACCGGATGAGCGGCGAGACCGACTATCTGTTGCGTGTCGTGGTGGCCGGCATCGACGATTACGACCGCGTCTACAAGCAGCTGATTCGTACGGTGCCGCTGTTCGACGTCAGCTCGTCGTTCGCGATGGAGCAGATCAAGTATTCGACCGCGCTGCCCGTGCGCGACCTTGCCGAGCCGGCGTAGCGCGGCAATGAAACGGCGCGGGCGTGCAGCGCGCCCGCGGGTTCAGCGGCCGCGCGCCAGTGCGCGTGCGCGCTCGTCGGCCAGTGCGTCGCGGCGCACGAAATCCGCGACGAACGGGCTGGCCGGATGGTGATGCAGTGCGTACGGCGTATCCCATTGCGCGAGCCGGCCATCCTTCATCACGCCGATCCGGTCGGCGATCGCGAACGCTTCCGCCTGGTTGTGCGTGACGAGGATCGCGGTGTGGCCCGTGCGTTTCAGGATGTCGCGCAGCTCGAACGCGAGCCGCTCGCGCGTATCGACGTCGAGATTCGAGAACGGCTCGTCGAGCAGCAGCAGTTCCGGTGACGGCGCGAGTGCACGGGCGAGTGCGACGCGTTGCTGCTGTCCGCCCGACAACTCGTGCGGATAGGCGCTGCCGGAATCGGCGAGGCCGACGAGATCGAGCATTTCCGCGACACGCATGCGCCGTTCGGTCTTCTGCATGCGCCGCAAACCGAACGCGACGTTGTCGGCCGCGCTGAGGTGCGGAAACAGCGCGTAATCCTGGAACATCATGCCGATGCGGCGCCGCTCGGGCGGCACGTCGAGCGACGGCGCCGCGACGGGCGCGCCGTCCAGCACGATGCGCCCCATGCGCACCGGTTCGAAGCCGGCGATCGCGCGCAGCACGGTGGTCTTGCCGCAGCCCGACGCACCGAGCAGGCAGCCGATGTCGCCGCGCGGCAGCGCGAGGCTCAGGCCGTCGACCACCGTGCGGCGGCCGTGCGGCGTGTCGTAGGCGAGGCAGAGGTCATCGAGTTCGAGCAGGTTCACGGTGTCAGGCTCCGATCTTGTGGCGGGTGCGGGCGAGCAGGATCACGGGCACGAGCCCGGCCAGCACGATCGCGAGGGCGGCGACCGCGCCTTCCTCGTAGGTGCCGCGCGCCGCTTCCGCATACAGCCAGGTGGCGAGCGTGTCGAAGTTCAGCGGACGCAGCAGCAGCGTCGCCGGCAATTCCTTCATGGCGTCGACGAACACCAGCAGTGCGCTCGTGGTGAGCGCGGGCCGCAGCAGCGGCAGGTGCACGCGGCGCAGCGTGCCGCCGGCCGTTTCGCCGAGCGAGCGCGCCGCCTGTTCCAGCGACGGCGGGATGCGCGCGAGGCCGGCCTCGATGCTGCCGGCCGGGATCGCGAGAAAACGCACCGTGTAGGCGATCACGAGCGCGGCCGCCGAGCCCATCAGCAGCAGCCCGTCGCGGCCGAGTGCCGCGCCGAACAGCCGGTCGGCCGCCGCGAACGGGATCAGCAGGCCGATCGCGAGCACGGTGCCGGGCACCGCATAACCGAGGCTCGCGATTCTCGCGCACACGCGGGCCGGGCCCGCGCCTGCGCTGTCGCGTTGCGCGCGCGCGGCCCATGCGACGACGAGCCCGCACGCGAGTGTCGCGACGGTGGCGGCGGTGGCGATCGTCAGCGTGTTCGCGAGCCCCGTCATCAGTTGCGCGGACACGCCGCCGACGAGATGCAGCCGCTTGGCCGTCTCGACCGCGAGATACGCGGCCGGCGCGCCGAAGCCGAGCAGCACGGGCAGCCAGCCGAGCACGGCGGCGCCCCATGCGGCCGTGCCCGTCAGGCGGCGCGGCGCGATCGGCCGCATGCGCCGGCCATGTGCATAGCGCTGGCGGCGGCGCCCGTAGCGTTCGAGCACGATCATGCCCACGACGATCGCGAGCATCGCGAGCGCGATCTGTGCGGCGCCGGCAAGATCGGACCGTGTGATCCATGTCGTGTAGACGGATACCGTCAGCGTCTGCACGCCGAGGAATTCCGATGCGCCGATATCGTTCAGCGTTTCGAGCAGCGCGAGGCTCACGCCGACCGCGATCGCGGGCCGCGCGAGCGGCACGACGACGCGCCAGAACGTGGCGATGCGTCCCGCGCCGAGCGTGCGCGCGGCTTCGAGCAGGCTCGCGGACTGCGTGACGAACATCGCGCGCGTGCTCAGGTAAACATAGGGATACAGCACGAAACCGAGTACGAAGATCGCGCCGGGCAGCGAGCGCAGGTCGGGCAGGCGGAACTGGCGCGGGCTGTCGAAGCCGAGCAGCCAGCGGATCGCGCCCTGTACGGGGCCGATCGGGTGCAGCAGGTCGAGATACGCGAACGCGACGATGTAGGTGGGCACCGCGAGCGGCAGCAGCAGTGCCCATGTGAGCACGCGGCGGCCGGGAAAGTCGTATGCGGTGACGAGCCACGCGCAGCCGGTGCCGACGATCGACACGATCGTGCCGACGCCCGCGAGCAGCAGCAGCGTATTGACGAGCGCCTGCGGCAGCACGAATTCGGCGAGATGCTGCCAGTGCGCGAGATCGGCGTCGAACGCGGCG